>JAFGEN010000076.1 GCA_016931595.1 Candidatus Aminicenantota bacterium
CCCGACTCGGCGTCACCCTGAGTCGGCCGGCATTCTCAGGGTTCAGGCGTTGCCTTCCTCGAGGATTTTCTTCAGTTCCTCTTCGCGGGGGAGCTCTTCGAGGGAGTTGAGCCCGAAGTAGGTCAGGAACTTGGCCGTGGTCTTATAGAGGAGGGGCCGGCCCGGGCCGTCCTTGCGGCCGGAAATCTTGATCAGCTTGTTCTCCAGCAGCGTGTGTAGTGAATGGGTCGAGTCGACGCCGCGGATGGTCATGATGTCGGTCTGGGTGACGGGCTGATGATAGGCGACGGCCGAGAGAGCCTCAAGGGCCGCCGGGGAAAGCTTTTTCCGTCGCTCGATCTGGAGGAGCTTGCGAACCGGCGGGTCGAAGGCCGGCTTGGTCATGAAGACCCAGCCGCCGCCGGTCTGGACCAGGCGGATGGCCCGCGGCGAGGCCTCCATCTCCGTCCCGAGGTTGAGGAGAGCCTGGAGGATCTCCTCCTCGGGGACATCGTTCAACACTTCTTTGATTTTCTCCAGGGTCAGCGGCTCGACCGAGATGAAAATCAGCGCTTCGAGGATGTTTTTTAATTCGTCCATCAGGCGTCCTCACCGGCCGGCTCTTTCCGGAGCCAGACCTTGATTGTGTGAAAGAGTTGTTCCTGGACGGCCAGCACCAGCCGGGCTTTGATGAGCTCCAGGAGGCAGAAGAAGGCCACCAGGGCCTCCTCCAGCGTCTCTTGGGCGTCCAGGTATTCGAGGAAATCGAGGAACCCCCGCTCACGGAGCGTTTCGACGATCTCCTTGGTTTTGTCGGTGACCGAAATCTCCTTGGTCTTGAGAATCCGTTGAGGCGCGGCCTGTTTTCTCTTCATCATGGCGAAGAACGATTCGGCCAGGTCGAAGAGGGAGACCTCGATGAGGTCGAGGTCTTCCTCGGGAAGCGGCCCCGTTAGGGTCGTCCGCCGCCAGATCGTCGACTGTTCCTCCTCCTTGTCCCGAAGGACCGCGGAGACGACCTTGACCCGCTCGTAGTCGCCGGACCGGTCGGGCCGTTCTTTCCGCGGGTCGATGTCCGGGTCGATCGGCGTCTCCCGGGGCAGAAGGATCTGCGACTTGATGTAGATCAAGATGGCCGCCATCAGCAGGAACTCGGCCTCGCGGTCGAGGTTGATGCGCTCCCGGTCTTGGAGGTAGGCCAGGTATTCGCGGGTGATCAGGGCCAGGGGAATGTCCTGGATCTCGACTTTCTTCTTTTTAATCAGGAAGAGGAGCAGGTCGAGCGGCCCTTCAAAGACATCGAGCTTGATGTGGTAGGCGCCTTCCTCGGTCAGGCCGATGCGGGGGACGGCCGGCGCCGCTTGGGAGGGAAACGCGGCTCCGAACTCGGAGAGTTCCAGCGGCCCTTCCTCGTTCGGGAACTCGCGCTCCGCTATGGCCGGGGCCGCAAGCGGGCCTTCTTCGTTGGGAAAGACGCGGCGGGCCATCGATCGAACCTTGAGCCTAGAATCCCAGGGCTTCGCGGACTTCGGCCATCACCGCTTGGGCTTTCGTCCGGGCCTTGACGTTTCCGGCCTCGAGGATTTCCCAGATGTTCTCCGGGTGTTCCTCGAACCGCCGGCGGCTTTCCCAGACAGGCTCGAGAAAGCGGAAGAGGTGCTCCAGAAGGACGCCCTTGCAGTCCCGGCAGCCGATCCCGGCCGTCCGGCAGCCCACGGCGATCTCGTCCTGCTTGTCCTTGGGAACGAACGCCTTGTACAGGGTGAAGACCGGGCAGTCATTCGGCTCCCCGGGGTCGGTCCGGCGGATCCGGCGGGTGTCGGTGACCATGGGCATGATTTTCTGCCGGATCGTCTCGGCCGAATCCTTTAAATAGACCGCGTTTCCGTAGGACTTGCTCATCTTCCGGCCGTCGGTGCCGGCCAGGCGGGGAACCTCGGTCAGGAGAGTCTGGGGTTCGGGGAAAACCGGTCCGAAGATGCGGTTGAAGCGTCGGACGATTTCCCTGGTCAGTTCGACATGGGCGGCCTGGTCCTCGCCCACGGGGACGAGGTCGGCCTTGTACACGGCGATGTCGGCGGCCTGGAGAACCGGGTAGCCGAGAAAGCCGTATGTGTTCAGTTCCTTTTCCTGCAGCTCCTTAAGCTGCTCCTTGTAGGTCGGCACGCGCTCGAGCCAGGGGAGCGGGGTGATCATGGACAGCAGGAGATGGAGTTCGGCGTGCTCCTTGACCTCGGACTGGAGGAACATAACGCACTTGTCCGGGTCGAGGCCGACGCTCAGCCAGTCGACGGCGACCTCGAAGGTCCAGCCCGTGATGGCTTTGGAATTGGCGTACTCCGAGCTCAAAGCGTGCCAGGGGACGATCGAGTAGTAGCAGTTGTAGATGTCCTGGAGCCGGATCCAGTTGCGGAGGGCGCCGACGTAGTTGCCGAGATGGAGCGGACCGGTCGGCCGGACGCCGCTGAGGACGGTTTTGCGGGGGGCGGTGGAAGCGTTCATCCGAGAATCATCACAATGGGGAAAAAGATCATTCGCACGATGATATCGAGAAGATGGAAGTTGATCAGGAGGAGAATGACGAGAAAACCGGCGATCGGAGGAATGCGCTGGATTTTGACCGAAAGATGCTCCGGCAATAATCCGATGAGGATCCCGGAGCCGTCCAGGGGAGGGACCGGGATGAGGTTGAAGACGGCGAAGTAGGAATTGATCAGAACCGTCATCAGGAGGATGAAGGCCAGCCCTTCAAGAGGGCGGAAGCCTCCGCCCAGAATCGTCTCGACATCCCCGAACATCCCGCGGAGACGGCCCTTGAGAAAGAGGTCGACGGACGGGAGGGACAACTTCATCAGGACCAGGACGACCATCGCCCCGAAGGCGACGCACAAATTGGACCCCGGCCCGGCGAACGATGTCCAGACCGTATCCCGCTTCGGATTCCGAAAATTCCGGGGATCCACGGGAACGGGCTTGGCCCAGCCGAACACCGGCAACCCGCTGATGGAGAGAAGCAAGGGGACGATGACCGTTCCGAACGGGTCGATGTGAGCCAGCGGATTCAGGGTCACCCGGCCCAAGCTGAAGGCGGTCGCGTCCCCGCATTTCTTCGCCGCCCAGCCGTGGGCCGCCTCGTGCACCGTGATGGCGAAGAGGAGGACGAAAACCTGGATAACTATCAGAATGACATTCATTTGCGTCGGCGCTATTTATAGCATATTCATTCTTGAAAAACCAGAACGTTTGTTCCATAATCCCCCTCACGGAAAACCCTCGTGCCTGAATTTCTCGAGTTTAATAACGTCTCCAAGCGGTTCGGAACCATCCAGGCTGTCGACGGCGTGAGCCTGGAAATCAGGCGGGGCGAGTTCTTTGCCCTCCTGGGCCCGAGTGGATGCGGGAAGACGACCATGCTCCGACTGGCCGCCGGGTTCGAACAGCCGGACTCCGGCCGGGTCTTTCTGGGCGGGGCCGACATCACCGACCTTCCGCCCAACCGCCGGCGGGTCAATACGATCTTTCAAAGCTACGCCCTTTTTCCCCACTTGACGGTCCGGGAGAACATCGCCTTCGGGCTGAGGATCGCCAAGAAACCGAACGCCGAGATCGAGCGAGGGGTCGAGGACATGCTCCGCTTGATCCGGCTGGAGGACCAGGCCGAAAAAAAGCCGGACCTCCTTTCGGGCGGCCAGCGGCAGCGGGTGGCCGTCGCTCGGGCCCTGGTCAACAAGCCCGACGTCCTTCTCCTGGACGAGCCCCTGGCCGCCCTCGACCTGAAGCTCCGCCAGCGGATGCTCATCGAGCTGGATATCATCCACGACCAGGTCGGGATCACCTTTCTTTATGTCACCCACGACCAAGGCGAGGCCATGAGCCTGAGCGACCGGATCGCGGTGATGAACGAGGGCCGGATCGAACAGATCGGCCCGCCGGCCGAAATTTACGAGGCTCCCCGGACC
>JAFGEN010000077.1 GCA_016931595.1 Candidatus Aminicenantota bacterium
AGCCGGATGTAGGACACGATATCGGCGAAGGCCCCGACCGTCCCGAGAAAGATGGGGATGAAGTTCTGAAGCCCGCCGAGAAAGGACTTGAGAACGTTCCCGTTGTATGCGCCGAACAGCAGGTTGGCGGCGAATCCCGCGGCCACCAGCCACACGGCATACGGCGGCAGCGGGAACCTCTTGGCGTCCACGACCAGGTTGAGGACGAAAAAGAGCATCCCGACAATCAGGGCCAGCGAACCGGCCTGGGCGATGAACTGGAGGTTGGGGAAGAGCCGCTTGATGTTTTTCAACCGGGCGATCGAGAGTTGGACCACGCCGATCAGGAAACAGAGCACCTGAACATTGGCCGTGGATTGGGGATTGGCCCCGACCAGGGGCCAGAAGGAGACCGCCTTGAGCACGGGGGGCAGCGAATCGTAGGGAATGGCGAACCAGCTTCCGGTCAGCGCCCCCCAGACGACCAGCCCCCCCGAAAGCAAGATCATCAACCGGATGCCGTCGGGAACAGCCCCGTCCTTGCGCCTGGACTTGAGCGCGAGGAGAAGCGCCGCGACGAGAAGCAGCATTCCGTAGCCGCCGTCGTTGAAGATCATGGCGAAAAACAAGACGAAGAAGGCCAGAAACCAGAAGGAGATTTCGAACTCACGATAGCCGGGCACGGTTCCCAGAAATTCAAAGACCGGGTCGATCATTCGGACGAAGCGGTTGTTGACGACCTTGGTCGGGACGGGGTCGTCAATCGAAGGCTCGTCGGCGGCAAACGCCCAGCCCCGGCCTTTGGCCGCGGCCGCGAGGGCCTCCATATCCGCGGCCGGCACATATCCCGTGACATGGCAGACCGGGCCGGCCGGGGAGAAGGACCCCTGGACGGTTTCGAAACGAAGGTCCTGTTCAACCGCCTCGAGCGCTTTTTGAAGCGATGCGGTCTCGGCCGCCATCTCGGCCCGCCTCTCCCGGATGGCCCCGATTTCCCGCTCCCCGGCGGCGATTTTTTCGCGCATCGCCCGGACAGAGAGCGGCGGCGGGACGAATTCGACGAACTCGCGGGGCATGTCGGGAACGGGGCCGGACCGGCTGATCGCGGCCAGCCGGACGCGCTTCCGGCGCCGGGCCAGGATGACGATCTCCACGTTCCCCGGGGCTTCTTCAAGCCCCGACTCTTCGGCCTCGAACAACCGGACGTCCACTCCTTTGGAAAAGAGGGCTTCGAACGCCGATGGGTCGAAATCGCCCCAGGGGACGGAACGGTCGATATCCCGTTGGAGGGAGGCGGCTTCTTCCTGGAGAATTTTGACCCGGTCTTCCCCGCCCAGGATCTCCTCGACCAGGGCCAGGGCCTTCCCGGTCGAAAGCCGGGCGGCCGGCGGCTTTTTAACCGGCGGAATGATGTTGAGGGCGGCCGAGATCGCATCCCTGGTCCGGGCCAGGCGGTCGCAGGCGACGCCCGTCGGGCGGGCGGTTTCGACATGGACGACCCCCAGATCCCGAAGCGCTTTGAGCGCCTCCGCCCTCTCCCTTTCCAGGAGAACGAGCCAGACCTTCTTCATCGG
Organism: Candidatus Aminicenantota bacterium; assembly: GCA_016931595.1. GTDB lineage: Bacteria > Acidobacteriota > Aminicenantia > Aminicenantales > UBA4085 > JAAZPG01. The sequence goes on from JAFGEN010000077.1 coordinate 1,554, forward strand.
GGCGATCATGCGGCGGTCCTCGCGATGACTTTGCGCTGGGCGATCTTGCCCCGGACGACCTGGGCGATCTGCTGGTCCCCCAGCGAGATCCGGATGCGCCGGATGTTTTCAAGCGATTCGGGGATCTTCACTTTCTCGAAGAGGTTGACCCGCTGGGACGTGGTTCGAAGCTCGGCCGCAAGAAGGGCGATCTGCTCCCCCAGGACGCCGTCCTCGATATCCAGGGACAGAAGCTTCTTGAGACGATCGATCCCGGCATCCACCCAAAGAGGGGTTTCGAAAAGGTCGTATTCGGCCACGGAGAATTCGGCTCCCTCGTATACCGGAATATCCACGCCGGCCACGTTGCCCCGGCTGGTGCGGACCGAGGCGACCGCAAGATACGGCTTCCCCTCCGGGTCGAACAGGGCCCCCTCTTCGCCGAACACGGCGATCCAGGCCCGGAATTCCTTTTCCATGGCCTCGCGGCGTGAACGGAGCTCCCGCCGCCGGGCTTCGACCCCGCGGATTTCCATCTGGAGCTGCTGCTTCTTCATCTGAAGGGTGGGCAGGTAGCGGCGGAACGTCTTCAGCGCGTCCCGCTGCTTCTTCAGCTCGTTTTTCGTCAGCTTGATCTTGGCCATGCGCGGTTGTCAGGCGATCTTCTTCGGCCAATATTTCTCCAGAAGCTCGGTCCGAAGGCCCGTCTCCTGCGGCTCGAAGCACTCGGCCAGGATCCCCCAGCCCTTGTCCAGGGCTTGCTCCAGGGGGATATTGACCGACAGGTCCATCATTTCCCGCTCGAACATCTCCCCGTAGCGGAGGAGCTTTTTATCCCAGGGCGTCATGAGAAAGCCCATGGCCCTTTTTTCCAGGGTTTCCTTGAACGAGGCATAGAGTTTGATCATCCCGTCCATGATCGGCCGGTGGTCGGGCCGGGTCTTGGCGTTGACCAGTTGCTTGAGGCGGGAGAGGGAGCCGAAGGGCTCGATCCGGCCGCCCTTGAGGTAGAACTGGCCCTCGGTGATATACCCGGTGTTGTCGGGGACGGGATGGGTGACATCGTCGCCGGGCATGGTCGTGGCCGCAAGGATGGTGATCGACCCGGCGTCGGAAAAGTCGACGGCCTTCTCGTACCGGGAGGCCAGCTGCGAATACAGGTCGCCGGGATAGCCGCGGTTGGACGGGACCTTTTCCTGAGTGATGGCGATTTCCTTCATCGCATCGGAAAAGTTGGTCATGTCGGTCAGGAGGACGAGGACGTTCTTGCCCCGAAGGGCGAAGCGCTCGGCCACGGCCAGGGCCAGGTCCGGGACCATGAGGCACTCGACGACCGGGTCGGCCGCCGTATGAACGAAGAGGATGGCCTTGGACAGGGCCCCGCCCTGCTCCAGCGTGTCGCGGAAAAAGAGGTAATCGTCGAAGGTCAGGCCCATCCCGCCGAGGACGATGACGTCGACCTCGGCCTGCATGGCGATCCGGGCCAGAAGCGGGTTGTACGGCTCGCCCGAGATCGAGAACAGCGGAAGCTTCTGGCTTTTGACCAGGGTGTTGAACAGGTCGATCATCGGGATGCCGGTCCGGATCATTTCCCGGGGGATGATCCGCTTGGTCGGGTTGACCGAGGGGCCTCCGATCGGAATCAGGTTCTCCGAAAGGACGGGACCGTCGTCCCGAGGCTCGCCCGCCCCATCGAAGATCCGGCCGAGGAGATTGTCGGAAAAGCTGACCCGCATCGGGTGCCCGAGAAAATGAAGCTCGTCCCCGGTCGAGATGCCGCGGCCGCCCTGGAAGACCTGGAGCGAAACCAGGTCCTTGTCCAGGCGGATGACCTCGGCCAGGGAGGCGCCGAACCGGGTGTCGATCGAGGCCAGCTCGCCGTACCGGACGCCCTCGGCCCGGACGGTGATGACGTTTCCGGTGATGGATTCGATCCGCGAATAGACTTTCTTCATGACTGCTCCAACGCTTCGATCAGGCGGATTCCCCTGTCGTCGTCGCCGGACCGCCGTTCCGAAAGCTGCGTCCGGATTTCCGCGGCGAGGGCGGCGTAGCGTTCGCTCTTCCAGGGAGCGCCGTTCCAGTCGAGGAATTTCAGGCGGAGGCCGGAGAACCAGCGCCGCGCGTCCTCCTTGTCCTTGGCCTTGATCCCGGCCGCCAGGACCTCCAGGACCAAATGGTAAGCTTCCTTTTGCCGCGGCGGTTCGACGGACGCATCCACGGCATCGAACGAATTCTGCTGGATGAAGACGGCGTCCAGCAACTCGCCTTTCAGGTAGACGATGTAATCGTCCAGCGACGTGCCTTCCTCGCCGACAACCTTCATCATCTGGCCGACTTCGGCGCTCTGCCGAAGGAAGGATCGGCCGTAGTCGACGATCGGGCCGGGAATGATTCCGGCGTACTTGGACCAGGATTCGAGGGGATGAATGGCCGGGTATTTCCGGGCGTCGGACCGCTCGCGGGACAATCCGTGGAAGGCCCCGACGACCTTGAGGGTAGCCTGGGTCACCGGTTCCTCGAAGTTCCCGCCGGCCGGAGAGACCGTCCCCCCGATGGTGATCGAACCCATCGTGCCGTCCTTCAGCCGAACGATGCCGGCCCGTTCGTAGAAATTGGCAATGACGGATTCGAGATAGGCCGGGAAGGCCTCCTCGCCGGGGATTTCCTCCAGCCGGCCGGACATCTCCCGCATGGCCTGGGCCCAGCGGCTGGTCGAGTCGGCCAGGAGAAGGACGTTCAACCCCATCTGCCGGTAGTATTCGGCCAGGGTCACGGCCGTGTAGACGGACGCGTCGCGGGCCGCAACCGGCATGGAGCTCGTGTTGCAGATGATGATCGTCCGCTCCATGAGCGACCGTCCCGTCCGCGGGTCGGTCAAGGCCGGGAATTCCTTCAGGGTTTCGACGACCTCGCCGGCCCGCTCGCCGCAGGC
>JAFGEN010000078.1 GCA_016931595.1 Candidatus Aminicenantota bacterium
CTCGTCAACAACGCCAAATGGAGCTGCATCATGTTTAAAAATTACCTCAGGACCGCGTTTCGGAATATCCAAAGATACAAGGGTTATTCGTTCATCAACATCATCGGCTTGGCCCTCGGGATGGCCAGTTGCATCCTGATCCTTCTGTGGGCCCGGGACGAGCTTTCGACCGACCGGTTTCACGACAGGCTGGATTCCCTGTATACCGTCCGCACGGTCCTTCATTACGGCAATGAAGTCTCCGAGACATCGGGGTCGGTCCCGGCCCTGGCCCCGGCCCTCAAGGCCGAGTATCCCGAAATCGTGAACGCCGCCCGGGTCAACAACGGTCAAGGCCAATTCGTTCTGGCGAACGGAGAAAGGCAGTACCGGGAGCTCTTCCAGATGGCGGACCCGGAAATCTTCCGCATCTTCACCTTTCCCTTCGTGGAAGGCCGGGTCGAGGATGTGTTTGAAGATCCGCGCGTCCTCGTCCTTTCCGAGAGAGCCGCGGCAAAAATTTTCGGGAGTGAACCCGCCGTCGGCAAGGTCCTCAAGGTGAACGACGCCGAGGAATTCCGGGTCGCCGGGGTGATGAAGAACATTCCCCACAATTCCAGCCTTCAATTCGACATCTGGGCTCCGCTGGAGAACGCGAACCGATGGAATCGGCCCGGGTACACCGGTACCTGGTACAACCTGGCCTTCAACACATACGTGGAGACGGCCCCGGGCACGGACATCGAGGCCTTCAACAAGAAAATCTTCGGCCGCATTCACCGGGAAAATTCCGTTGAAAAATCCGAGCCCGTCCTCTATCCTTTCGGGAAGGTCTACCTGGAAGTCTGGGGCCGGATGGCCTCCGTCCGCGTCTTCTCCCTGATCGCCCTGGCCATCCTGATCATCGCCTGCATCAATTTCATGAACCTGTCGACGGCCCGCTCGGCCCGCCGGGCGAAAGAGGTGGGCTTGAGAAAAGTCGTCGGAGCCCGCCGGACCCAGGTCATGCGCCAGTTTTTCGGCGAATCGCTGATTTTCACCTTCTTGTCCCTCGGCCTGGGTTTAATGATGGTCGTTCTGTTCCTGCCCGTTTTCCGCAATTTCACGGCCAAGCCTCTTCCGTTGAATGACCTCCTCGACCCCGTCATGATCCTGGGAATTCTGGGCGTCTGCCTGGCGACGGGCTTTCTGAGCGGCAGCTATCCGGCCCTTTTCCTTTCGTCGTTCCGGCCCGTTGCCGTCCTTAAGAGTGGCCGCCTTTCAGGCGCCTCCGGGAGCGTGTTTCGCAAGGTCATGGTCGTCCTGCAATTCTCGCTGTCGGTCGTCTTGATCATCGGCTCGGTCGTCATCTTCAACCAGGTCCGCTACATCAAGCACAAGAGCCTGGGATTCGACAGGGAGCACCTCCTGTATATCCCGATCGAGGGCCCGCTTCTCGAGAGCGTCGTCCCCCTGAAAAACGAGATCCTCCGTTTTCCGGGCATCCGGAGCGCGACGGCTTCATCCCATTCCCCCACCGGCATTTACAACAACGGGCACGGATGGGACTGGGACGGGCGGGACCCCAATGTCGACCCCCTGGTGACATACTTCGGCGTGGACCCCGATTTTCTAAAGACGTTCCAGATGGAGCTGGCCCAGGGAGAGTCCTTTCTTCCGGTCGAGGGCCACGCCATGACGTCCGTGCTCATCAATGAGCGTTTCGCCGGCATCATGAACCTGCCCAGCGCCGTCGGAGCCAGGCTCGCCCAGCCCGGACGGCAGCTGCGGGTCATCGGCGTTGTCAAGGATTTCCATTTCACTCCCGTCAACCGGGAGATCGGGCCCGTCATCATTTATTACGACCCGACCTATCGCAGCATGCAGAAGTACCGGTTCATGTTCATCCGGTTGAATCCCGGACCCGTCCCGGACGCCCTGGCCCATATCGAAAAAACGGTCAAATCGTTCAATCCCGGATTTCCTTTCTCGTACCGGTTTCTGGACGACGACTACGACCAATTGTACCGGTCCGTCGAGCGGGAAATGAGCATCGTCCGCGTCTTCACCTACCTGGCCATCCTGATCAGCTGTTTGGGCCTGTTCGGCCTGGCGGCCTTCACGGCCGAGCGCCGGACCAAGGAAATCGGCATCCGCAAGGTGCTGGGCGCATCGGAGACGGGCATCGTGGCCCTGCTTTCCAAGGAGTACGCCAAGTGGGTTCTGGCGGCCAACGTCATCGCCTGGCCGGTCGCCTATTTCCTGATGAAATCCTGGCTCCAGGATTATCACTACCGCATCAGCCTGGGGTTGCCGCTCTTTCTCTCGGCCGCCGTCATCTCGGTTTTAATCGCCCAGCTCACGGTCAGTTTCCAGGCCCTCAAGGCCGCCCGGACCGACCCCGTCAAGTCGATCCGATACGAGTAGCGGGACGATCGTTCCGGAGGCGGAATTCCCCGACTGGCGCATGACGATCCTGTAGATTTCGCCGGCCCCGGATTATTTCACGACGACATACCGGACGATGCGGGGATAGTTCTCTTCCTCCGCGAAATAGAGCCGTCCCTCTTTGTCGACAGCCAAGGGAAAGCCGGAGACGGTCAGGCGGCCGATCTGCCGGCCGCCCTCGAAGACATCCAATTCTTGACCGGTCTTCTCCATCGGCTTTCGAATCTTCACATACGTCCTTTCCCCGGAACCCTGAATAAACCCATTGGGGAAGAGGAACGCCCGGCCCCTGGCTTGCTGCGGTGTGCTGGCTCTTTCAAAATATTCGTTCTTTCCATGGATCACGCCGATGAGATTGAATTTCTCATAGACTCGGATTTCATAAGCGTGCGGGTTGAGAAGAAAGACGCGGCCCGACTTGGACGCGCCGAAGAAAAAGGGGGCTTTGAGAATTGGATTGTCCTTGTATTCGGAGAGCGCGGCCGGCACATCAAAAGGCTCGCCGAACGACCGGATCAGCCGACCGGCAAAGTCGAAAACATGGAGGATTTTTTCCTCGCGAAGCCCCAGGGCGATAACGCTCTCATCGCCGGCGTTGCCGATCGAAGTGGCGTTGAAATCCAGGGAAAAACTGCGAATGAACGTTCCCTGTCGGTCGTAGACCACGACCTTCCTCATTTCGTTCAGGAAAACGAGGCCTTCGGGGCTCACAGCCATCGAGTTGATGTTGGTCAATTCGGCCGGCCCCTGGCCGGCGGGGATGGAGATTGTCGCCAGGAATTTGCCCCCGGGCTCGAAAATGCGGACTTTCTTGTCCTTTTTATCGAGTATATAGATGCGGCCGTCCCGGTCCAGGTCGATCTGCGAGACGCTCCCGAAGATCAGATTCTCGTCCCCTTCCTCGACGCCGATTGTCAGATCGGCTTTCAGTTTGATGAGTTCATCCGGCCCCGAAGCGAGGGCGACAGCCGGCCGGAAAGCAAACCCAAGACAAAAAAGGATGATGACCGCACGGAATTCTTTCATGATTCCCCCTCCAGACGAATGGATTTTCCTTTAGATTATTCA
>JAFGEN010000079.1 GCA_016931595.1 Candidatus Aminicenantota bacterium
CATAACGCCGACAATGCCCTGGCCTCCTTCCGGTTTAAGCACAAGGACTTGAAAATCGAGTCGGCGGAGAAGGAATTCGAGGCCGGCGGCCGGAAATGGAATGCCGGAACGTTTGTTCTCAAGGCCTCCGGAAATCCGGCCGGCTTGGAAGCCGTCCTCGATGCGGCCGGCAAGGAGTTCGGCCTTCCGGTCCTGGCCGTGCCGGCCGTTCCCGACGTCCCGATGCACGACATCGCCGTCCCCCGGATCGCCGTAATGCACACCTGGCAGAGCACCCAGACCGAGGGCTGGGTCCGAATCGCCCTGGACGAATTGGGTGTTCCGTACGACTATATCTCGGTTCATGCCGCCCGGGACAACGCCCGGCTCCGGGACAAATACGACGTGATCCTGTTCGGGCCTTCCTCGGGCGACGCCATGAGCCTGGTCAACGGCCTCTCCGGCAATAAGCCCCAATCCTGGAAGAAAACCGAGATCACTCCGAACATCGGGGTCGTCGACTCGAGCGACGACATCCGCGGCGGCCTGGATCTGGAGGGCATTGTCCATCTCCGCGACTTCATCAAGGACGGCGGGCTGTTCATAACCCTGACCAACACCTCAGCTCTGCCGATCCACTTTGGATTCGCCCCCGGCCTGGCGGTCCGCCAAACACCCGACCTGATCGCCGGCGGGAGCGTCTTCCGGGCGGTCGTGGCCGATAAAAACAGCCCGGTGGTTTACGGTTACGGGGAATCCCTGGGTGTCTATTTCAGCCAGGCTCCGGTCCTGGGCTTCGGCGGCGCGGGCGGTTTCGGCGGCGCGCGCGGCCGGGCCCCGGGCGGCCGGACTTCGGGCCGCGGTTCCCTGACCGACCCGGACATCGCCCAGGGACGGCCCCGCGACCTTGGCCAGAAGGAAGTCGAGGAGTTCCGCAAGACGCGGCCCTCGACGCCGGAAGCGCCCCGGGGGATGGCGGTCGCGGCGGGACCCCGGCCCAAGGTGATCCTCAGCTTCGATCCCAAGGCCGCCAACCTGCTGATCAGCGGCGGGCTGGCCGGAGGCGAGGCCCTGGCCGGAACGCCGACTCTGATCGACGCTCCTCTCGGCGCGGGCCATGTCCTGATTTTCGGCTTCAACCCGATGTGGCGGCACCAGACTCACGGGTCGTTCGCCCTGGTGACCAACGCCATGTTGAACTGGAAGAACCTGACGCCGCCCCCTCCGCCGGCCCCGGAGAAGAAATAGGGACCAAAACCACGCGGCGGAGTCTTATCGGCCTTCCCGGCCGGGGGACTCCGCCGTTTTACGCGAAAAACAAGCCCTGCGGAATCGAGCGTCTTCGATGTGAAGGAGGAGGCCCTCAGAGCTTGGACAGGGCGTCACGAGCCGCGTCCCGGAAGCCTTCCGAGAGGCTCGGGTGGTGGTAGATCGAATAGATGAAGTCCTCGGCCGTCGCCCCGACGCGCATGGCCACGACGAGGTTGTGGATGATTTCGGCTGATTCCGTCCCGAGGATATGGGCCCCGATGAGCTTGTGGGAGTTCCGCTCGAAGAGCATCTTGATGAATCCCGGGTTGAACGACTGGAGGCTGCAGGCCTTGACGAGTCCCGCATAGCTGCAAACCCCGATTACGTGGAGGATCCCCTGCTCGACGGCTTCGTCCTCGGTCAGGCCGACCGAGCCGATTTCAGGCTGGGTGTAGATCCCGCCGGGGACGAACCGCTCGTCGATTGTCCGCGAGCCGCCCAGGGCGTTTTCGGCGGCTACCGCTCCCTCGAGAATGGCGGTGGAGGACTGCATCCTTCGGGCGATCACGTCGCCGGCGGCGTAAATCCCTCCGGAAGTCGTCTCCAGCATGTCGTCGACGATGATTTCGCCCCGACGGCCGAGGGAAACGCCGGCCGCCTCGAGTCCGAGCCCGTTTGTCGACGCCTTCCGCCCGACGCATGCCAGGACGAGGTCGGCTTCAAAGGCCGTCCCATCCTCGAGGACGAGACGCCGGCCTCCTTCGGGCGGGGCCTCGCAGGACACAACCGTCGTCCCGGGATGGAAGGCGATTCCTCTCCGCTTCAGCTCCTTCTCGATCGCGGCCACGAGGTCCTTGTCCTGGCCGAGGAGGACGTGGCCGGTCTTTTCGATGAGGTTGACCTCGGCCCCGAAGGTCCGGAAAATGAACGCGTATTCGCAGCCGATGATCCCCGCCCCCACGATGACGACCCGCCGGGGGCTGGCGGTCAGCGAGACGATCTCGTCGGTCGTGATGACCGTCGTCCCGTCGACGGGCAGGACGGGGAGCGAGACGGGATGCGATCCCGAGGCGATAATCGTCCGGGGCGATTCGATTTCGACGGCTGTCCCGTCGGCTTTCGTCAGCCGGAGCCGGTCAGGGGCCGCGAACGCCGCCCGGCCGGAGATCAACTCGACCTTGTGGGTCCGGAGATGGGAATGGATGACCCCGATGTCGCACTTCATCAGCCTGTTCCGGCTGACGACGACCTCCGCGAAGTCCAGGCTCACCGCGCCTTCGATCCGGACCCCGAAATTCCTGGCCTTCTTGACGCTTTCGAACATCCCGGCCGAGATTGAAAAGGTCTTGCTGGGGAGGGTTCCGGTGGCCACGCAGGCGCCGCCAAGCTGCGGGGAGCTTTCGATCATGCAGACGCGGGCGCCGAGCTCAGCCGCCTTGACCGCGGCCGCGATACCCGCTTCGCCTCCGCCGATGACCGCGACTTCGAAACGCAGGGTGTCCACAAGCTCATTCTACCCGATCCCTGGGCATGGGCCAAGCCGAGCGGTCGGGGAGTGTGATATAATATAGTCAAACGGCGCGGCCATGGTCCAAAATCCTGATAAATGGCGTGAATTCGAGACGGAGCGTCTCAAGAGAGAGCCCGTCGATCCCGAATGGAATTTTGCCATTCTCGACGCCCTCTATGAGGAAGCCTGTTTCCTCGGCGTTCTCCCCTCCCGCAATCCCCAAGAGGAAATTGCGGCCAAAGTTCGTTTTGTCCGGACGGTCCATCGTGTTCAAAGCCCTGATCGCGAAAATCGCTGACGAATTCGAGCGTCGGCGCATTCCCTACATGATTATCGGAGGGCAGGCTGTGCTTCTGTATGGGGAGCCGCGCCTGACGAATGACATCGATATCACCTTGGGCCTTGGAGTTGAAGAGTTCGCCCGCATTTCGGCGGCAGTCGAGGCCTTGGATTTGACTGTCCAGGTGAAGGATGCCGAATCGTTCGTCAAAGAAACGATGGTTCTTCCTGTCCAAGATGCTCCGAGCGGTATCCGGGTCGATTTGGTTTTTTCCTTCACTCCGTACGAACGGAACGCCGTGGAAAACGCCGTTCTCGTGAAATGGGGCCAAACGACGGTCAGATTCGCCTCCCTCGAGGATCTCGTGATCCATAAGATCGTCGCGGGACGAGCTAGGGACATTGAGGATGTCAGGACCGTTTTGATGAAGAATCCGACTTTCAATCGGGACTATATCCGAAAATGGCTGGTCGAATTCGATCAGGCGCTCGACGGCGGCTGTCTCCGTCTTTTTGATTCGATCGTGTCAGACCTGTGAGCGCACCCGCCTGAGCTTTTCCTCGATCCCCCTCTGCCCAGCCAGCGGGCCGTGCTCCGGGCTTCTTTTGATCAGAGTTCGTCCCAGGGCGACGAACGCCGAGCGAAGGGCGGTCCGGCGATAATGCTCCCGCTGGATGCCGAGGGCTTCGAGGAAGTCGGCGGCAAAGGATGCGGCCGAAACTTTTTTCACCCGGAGGTTGCGGCTTTGAAGCCAGGCGAGCCCTTTCAGATGCGTTTCGAAAGCCTGCCGGACGCCGGCTGCGGGGAGGACCTGCCGGAATTCGCCCGGCCCCGCTGGAACCGTCCCGCCCCGCCAATTGGAGGTCGTGGTCAGGCCCGCCGGCCGTCCTTCCAGAATCGAAACGAAATCGTACGAGGTAACGGCGGGCACCGTTCCGGTCCGGAAAACGCTCGCGTAGACTCGTTCGCCGGGATGGACAAACGCCGTGAGGACGGCCGCGGGCCGAATGCCGACGAGAAACGGGCCCCCGGCTTCTTCGAAACCGAGCGCGCCGAGTTCCCGGGACAGGTATTCGATGGCCGGGTCGGGCGGTCCGCCCAGGGGTTGGAGTTTGATCTCGGCCGGCAGGCTCGTGGCGATGTTTACAGCGATGAATCCGACCAGGAGCACGAAAACGGCCGCGGCGATAATGATCGTCCCGGCCGGTCCCGAGGGGATCCAGGCCGGCGGATGGAAGAGAATCCAGCCAAGGCTCAGACCGACGGCAATGGGCAGGATTTTATAGACCGCGTTTTTCATCTCCGCGCTCACTCCTCGGCCGGGCGGCGGATGAAAATTTCCTGGATCGACCAGGGCAGCGTCCGATGGGGGTAGGTCAGGCGGAGCCTGATCGAGCGGACGGTCCGGGCCGGGAAATCGAGCCGCATCCAGTAGTTGCGGAAATCCTCGATGGTTTTCGCGTCAATTTCGGGTACGCCCACCGGGACGTCGAGGAGGGTGAACCACGGCTCTTCGCCCAGACGCCCTTCGATGATAAACGACCGCGGATAATCCAGCGGAAGTTCCTCTCCCTGGCGGAGTTCGACTTGGCCGACGAGGGCGTCCTCTCCCAGGTCGACCTCGAAGAATTCATCGATGGTTTGGGTTTGGGTGGAGGCCCAGCTCGTCTTCGGATCGCCGTCGACGGCGGCGAGGGCTCCCCCGGGATTGGTGCTTGCCGTCACCCGCCAGACGGAGCGGTTCCCGATGTCGATGCCGATTTTTGGAGCGGGCTTCGGCGGGACGGGACGGAGCCGGTAAAGGAAGGACCCTTCGACCTCCGTAAGAAGCTCCGCCTCTTCGGGAAGTCCGGCCAGGGCTTTGACGATCGCCTGTCCGTCCATGGCCCGGTGGGCGTTGGTGTGGACGAGGACGTGGGTGACCCGAAGGTCGCGAAGAAGCTTGACCGCCCGGGGGTCGGGAAACCGCTCCATAGCGTCGCGGATGATTTTGAACCCGGGTGGATAATATCCGCTGTAGCCGTTGGCGATCCGTTTGCCGTGGAAGGTCGAGTAATACATCCGCAGGGCCCCCCGCCAGTCCTCGGCCGACCAGTTCTGGCCGGGCATCGGCAGCTCGATGAGCGCGGCTTCGTCGGGCAGGTCGCAGATCGCCATATAAACGGGAGGAATGTCGGGAACCTTGGCCATGACGATCGGAAAGGCCGAGAAATCGGCCAGGATCAGGAGGCCGACGAATCCGGCCAACCCGGTCCGGACCGCCGGTTTCCGGATTTTCGCCGTGATCCGGACGAAGGCCCAGGCGGCGACGACGGCTACCGCAAGCATCATGACGACCGCGATCCGTCCGGGAGCGCGCAAACCCTGGAATCCGGGAAAAAATTCATAGAAGAAAAGATACGGCCCGGCCAGGAGAGGTTTGAAGTTCAGGCGGATCTCCGGCCCGAGGCAAAGGAGGAAGGCCGCTCCCCCGATGAATAGAAAAAAGCGGACGGCCAGGCTCGATAGTGGCGGCGGAATCCCTTCGACCGCCCGTTTCTTCCAGGTGATGGCCAGGCGGGCGACAACGAGAATCCCGACGATGAGGCCGAGAATGAGCCAGTTCGGTTGGGTGAATCCGCCCCCGGGCCGCCGGATTTGAAGGCCTGCGAGGAGTGCCAGGAGGATGAGCCCGTCCCAGACAACCAGGGGCGTTTTCTTTTCCTCCCGCACCTCCTTTCGGTACCGCAGGAAATAAAGAGCGGCCCCGAGGATCGTCAGGATGACGGCAATGATCCCGGGATACAGGATCCATTCGGCAGATTCCTGGCTCCGGAAGAGCCATTTCCAGGGGATCGTCTGGCGGGTGACCGAGACGAAATACTGGAGCTCGGCCGAATACCGGAGAACTTCATCAATGGCCCGGGTGAAGACCATCTTCCTGTGGACGAGGATGAACGGCAGGTAGAAGGCGGCGAGCAAGGGGACAGTGACCGCAGCCAGGCGGAGGACATCCTTCAGGAAGCCCGGCCGCCGGTGGACCTTCGTTTTCACCCCGAGGTACAGCATCCCGGCGGCGACAAACGGGGCGAAATACGCTCCGTAATAGGCGCAACACCAGGTCTGGAAGACGAAATACAGGCCCATCCCTAAGACATGGCGGAGGGATGGGGCGTCGATCCATTTGAAGAGGGAGAGGAAAAACAGCGGCAGAAAGCCGAACGTCAGCAGCTCGATGTGGCTGAGGTGGGCGAAGCGGTAGGTGAAGAAGGCGAAGGTCAGGCCGGAGATGAATGCCGCCGGCCGGTTCTTAAAAAGATAGAGGACAAGCCGGTAGGCCGCCCAGGCGCAAAGGATGAACGAGAACAGGTAGACGATATTGTAGGCCAGGATCATGTTGCCGGTCAGGGCGTAGAACGGGGCGGTCATCAGGGCCAGACCCGGGACGTAGTCGGCGTACAAGAGGGTCCCGGTGTGGGGAAAGAAATTGTTGGCGTCGAAAAACGACCCGAAGCCGCTTGCGGCCTGTTTGATCTCCCAATCGAGGAGCCAGATGGTGTACAGCGGGTCGCCCAAATCGGCCGGGACGGAATGGCCCATCTGGAAAACCAGCGGATACGTCATGACCAGGGTGAAAACGAGGAAGAGCCCCAGGACGACGAGGTCGGCGGTTGCGACGGAACGAAATGAATTTTTCACCGGCGCCGGAACCTCCCGGGATAAGCCGCTTGCGGCCCGATTTCGCCCGGAATCATAAGCGGCGCGGGGAGAGGGTGTCAAGGCGAAAAACGCCGGTTGACGGATGATGGACCGCATGGTACGTTGACCGGCGAGATGGGTCCCGATTTCATCCTGACGACGGCCTCGGCCGGATCCGGGAAGACGTACGAGCTCTCCCTCCGGTTCGCCGAGTTTCTCCTGGCAAAGCCACGGGACAACGAGGCCCCCCGGGGTCTGTCCAACATCCTGGCCATCACCTTCACTCGAAACGCCGCCCGGGAGATGAAGGTCCGAATCCTGGAATGGCTCAAGGAAGGTTATCGGGCCGAGGGCGATAAGGCCGAAAAGCTTCGGGCCCGCCTGAACGTCGATCCGGCGGGCCTCTCCCGCAGGGCGGAGGAGGCCGTCGAGCGGATTCTGGAGGGCTATACCGATTTCCGGGTCGACACGATCGACAGCTTCGCGGCCTCGGTCTTCCGGGCTTCGGCCGTCGACCTGGGCTACGGGCCCGACTTCGAGATCTCTCTCAATCCCCGCGAGCTTCTCGATTACGCCTTCGCCCGGCATCTCCGCCGCGTCGCCCCCGACAGCGAGGAAGGCGAGCGCTTCCGCCGGATCCTCGATTACCTGCTCCTCCAGGAAGGGGACAAATCGCGGTATCTCTGGGACCCGGCCCCGAAAATCGGCGAAAAGCTGGCCTCGTTCTTGAACAAGCTGGCCGGTCGAACCGGCGAGCTCGTCCTGGACGACTTCCGCCGGGAGAAGGCGGAAATCGGGAAGAAGATCCGGGCGATTTCCGAGCGGTTGAAACAGGCGGTCGAGGCGTCCGGCCTGGACGTCACGACGACCGGACATTATGCCAAGAAAATCCTGCCGGCGGTCGAGGCCGGCGACTTTTCCGGCTTGATCGACTGCAGTTTCAAGACGTTTCCGGTGAAGGGCTCGGCCAAAGCCAAGGGTGCGGCGGCCGTCGCGGTCGAAAAGATCGAGGCCGCCTGGACGGAGCTTCAGCGGCTTGTCCGCGAGTATGCCCGCCGGCATGCCCGCGACTTCTTCCTGCCGTATCTTCAGGCCTACCGGGCCGTTCAGGAGGAAATGGGCGAGGCCAAGCGCCGCCGGGGACTTCTGTTTCTCGACGATGTCAACCGCGAGCTTTATCGCTACCTCGACCGGGGGATCATCCCGGACGTCTATTTCCGGCTGGGCGACCGGATCTACCATTACCTGATCGACGAGTTCCAGGACACCTCGCCCATCCAGTGGGCGATCCTCAGGCCCCTGATCGAGGAATCCCTCGGCCGGGGCGGAAGTCTTTTCCTGGTCGGCGACCGGAAGCAGGCGATCTATGGATTCCGTGACGCCGATTTCCGAATCATGAGCCGCTTGGAGAACGGAGACGAGGTCTTCGATTCGGTCCCGACGACGGTCCGGGAACTGGCGGTCAATTACCGGAGCGAAGGAGAGATCCAGGCCTTCGTCAAAGACCTCTTTCTGGGTTTGAAGCGGAGCGCGACTCCCGAAGAAGCCGAAGACGACGAGGTCGATTACGGGCGCCTGGCCGGGCTCTCCGGACTCAACGCGTTCGAGCAGGATGTCCTCCCGGAGCGGAAAGACCGCGGATATGTCCGGTATATCCTCTTGGATCAAGGCGGACAGGAAAAGACCGGGGACGGCCCGGTCGAAACCGACGAGGCCGTAGAGGACGGGACCGAGAGCGGGCGGCCCGAAAAAAAAGAAATCCAAAACCTGGTCGAGGAGCTCGTCGGAAGGGGATTCGCCTGGTCTGATATCGCCGTCCTGGCCTCCCGAAACGACGAAGTCGCCGACGTCGCCTCCTGGCTCAACGAGAAGAGCGTCGAGATCGTTTCCTTCAGCAGCCTCGACATCCGCCGCCGCAAGGTCATCGGGGACATCCTGTCCTTCCTCCGCTTCCTCGATTCTCCGCCCGACGACCTGGCCTTCGCCGGGTTTCTTCTGGGCGATTTGTTTTCGAAGGTCGCCGGCGGGAAATTCGACCAAGAGGCCCGAAGGGAATTCCTCCGGGCCTGTCACCGGGACGGCGCCCGGCCCTCCTACACGTCCCTTCGGCGGCGGTTCCCCGGCCTCTGGACGCGATTCTTCGAGCCGATGTTCAACAGCGTCGGCTACCTGCCGCTCTATGACCTGGCGACGAGGATCTACCGGGAATTCGACGTCTTCCGGCTGTTTCCCGACGAAGAGGCGGCCCTGACCAAGCTTCTGGAAGCGATCAAGGGGTTCGAGGGCGAGGGAAAGAACGACCTTCGGGAATTTCTCGAGTTCAGCGCCGGCGAGGAAGACCCGGACGGAATCTGGACGATCGATGTCCCCCGGGAAACCGAGGCGGTCAGGATCATGAGCATCCACAAGGCCAAGGGAGCGACCATTCCGGTCGTGATCTGCCTGCTCTACGGCCAGGCCTTCAAGGGGGATGAATTCTATCTCGAGGAAGACGATCAAGCGGGCGTTCATATCTACAAAATCAACAAAACGTCGGCGGCCATGTCGGAAGACCTGGCCCAAATCTACGGGGAAGCCAAGGACCGGGAGTGGGTGGACCGTCTCAATTCGCTTTATGTCGCCCTGACCCGGGCCGAGTACGAACTGTATCTCGTCGGCGTAAAAAAGAAGAAAACCCGCTATCCCTTCGACCTTCTGGGCCGGGCCTTTGAAACCAAAGAGGATGACCCGGAGAGCCAAGAAGATCTTCCCCGCCGGGTCTTTGAGAGGGGGAACTCGGCCCGCCTCGAATTCTACCGTCCGCCGGAAAACGGCGGTCAAGCCGGCGACAGCGGGAACGCCGGACTGCGTCAGGAGGTCGATCATCGCTCCGGCTTCAATGAGCCGGGCGTCGACATCCGAGAGTCGCTCGACCCTTCCGGGATCCGGCGCGGCGAGTGGATCCACCGGATCCTGGCCGGAATCGAAGTCGACCGGGCCGGCTGGAAGGATGAAGTCGCCGCGGCCCTGGCCGCCCTCGAGCCGTCCTCCCGGGAAGCGGCTCTGGCCGGGGAAGCGGCGGCGGCCCTGTTCCGCGCCCCGGGCCGATCGATCGACCCGGCCTGGTTCGAAGCCCGTCCGGGCCGGCGCATCGCCCGGGAATTCGACGTCTGCGACGCTGCGGGGGACGTCCACCGGATGGACCGCGTCGTCCTCGACCCCGAGTCCGTGCTGGTCATCGATTTCAAGACGGGGCGGCGTCCTCAATTTCTCGAGGAATACCGAGAGCAAATCCGGGGCTATCGCCGCCTGCTGAGCGATGTCTTTCCGGGCCGGACGGTCCGCGGCTTTCTGGCCTTCCTCGACCAGGACCGGATCGAGGAAGTCCCATGAGTCCGGCCAAGGTTCGGCTGGTTCCGCCGCAGGAGAGCCTGATCGAGGCGGCGGCGGAGGCCCTGGCGTTCGAGGACCGCGATTATTCCCGGTCCTGGGTTCTCTTCCCGGAGCGTCGGCCGGCGTATTATCTTCGGAAATACCTGGCCGGCCGGGCCGGAGCGGGATTCATCCCGCCCCGCACCTTCTCTCTCGACGCGTTCGTCGATCATGTGTATGCCGAACGCCTCGGTCTCCGGGACCGTCTGATCGATCCCCTGGACGCGGTCGCCCTTCTCCTGGACATCCAGCGGAGCGCTCCCGACCGTCTCGGCCGGGCTCATTTTCTCACGGCCGACCACTTTTTCCCCCTCGGCCTCAAGCTCTATCGCGACCTGGAGGAATTGACGGCGGCCGGAGTTTCGGCCGGGAAACTCGAGAACGTCGACACGGCCTTCCAGGACGCCGTTTCCGGAATGTTGACCGAGCCGTCCAAAGCCCGCCTGCAGGCCCTTTCGTTTTTTCAGGAACAATTCCTTCAGGCGGTTTCCGCGGAGGGGTTTTCGACTCCCGCCCTGCGGCTTCAGGCGGTCGCCGGGGCCGTCTCCCGGGAGATGTTCCCGGATGTCGACCGGTTCGTCTTTGCCGGATTTTTTGGCTTGAACAAGGCGGAGGAGACTCTTGTCCGGCGGATGGCCGGCTGGGACGGCGTCTCCCTCCTGTTTCATCGGGCCGCCGGGATCGATGACGTCCTCGACCGGCTCGGTCTTGATTCCACAGGGAGTCGAGGTCCTGTTCTTCCCGCGGCCAAGCGCCCCGAAATTTCCTTCACCGCCTGCCCCGACACCCACGGCCAGGTCTTTGCCCTCAACGCCGTCCTTCGGGAAAAAATGGCGGATCCGGCCCGATTCGACGAGCGCCAGGTCATCGTCCTCCCGGCCGCCGAGACGCTGTTCCCTCTCTATCAGCAGACCCTGTCCGACCTGCCCCGGGACCGGTTCAATATCTCCCTGGGGTACCCGTTGACCCGGACGCCGATCTTCACCTTCTTCGAGCGGCTCCTGACGATCCACCAGTCGTCGGACGGGGAAGGACGGGTGTACGCGCCCGATTACATCCGGTTCGTCCTGCATCCGTACGCCAAGAACATCCGGTTTCCCGGCCCGGAGCGCCGGTCCGACCTGACCCGCATCCTCTTCCACGCGGTGGAGGAAGCCCTGACCGAAAAGAAAGGGAGGGCGTTCTGGTCGCTCGCCGAAATCGAATCCTTGCCGGCCGTCCGCGAGACCGTCGAACGGCTGGCCCGCGGCGTTGAGGGCGCGCCGATCCCGGCCGCTTTCCTTGACCAGCTCGGCCTCATTCACGGGGCGCTGATCGAGCCTCTTCGGACGGTCTCCACGGTCGGAGAGTTCGCCGAAAAGCTCATCCGCATCCTTCACTTCATCTATGAAAACGGCACGGCCCGCCGCCATTATTTCTTCCACCCGTATGCCGAGGCGTTCATCTCCCGACTGGAGCGGCTGGCCGGTTCCCGTCTCCGGGGCGAACGGTTTCAAGAACGCGAGGGGTATTTCAACCTGTTCCGCAAGGTGGCCGCGGCCGGAGCCGTCCCGTTCTTCGGAACGCCGCTTCGGGGGCTCCAGGTCCTGGGCTTCTGGGAAACCCGGGGGATCCCGTTCGAGGACGTCTACCTGCTGGACGTCAACGAGGATGTTCTGCCGGCGTCCAAGAGCGGCGACTCGCTGCTTCCACTGGGCGTTCGCCGGCACTTCGGCCTTCCGACCCACCGTGACCGGGAGCGGGAGATCGAACACTCCCTGGATGTCCTGATCGGCGGGGCCCGGCGGGTCCACCTGTTTTTCGTCGAATCCCGCGATCGGGAGCGAAGCCGGTCTATCGAGCGTCTCCTCTGGGAATCACGCAAGCGCGATCCGGACCGGGCCTCCGAAACGCCCGTCCTGACCGTCCGGTATACGTCCAACCTCAGGCCGCACCGGCCGCCCGACGTCTCCAAAACGCCCGATGTCGTCGAAGGGCTGCGCCGGCTGACCTATTCAGCCACATCCCTGGATGTCTACCTGAAGTGCTCCCTCCGGTTCTATTACCGGTACGTCCTGGGTTTGAAAGAGCGGGAGGAACTGGACGAGGAGATCGAGGCCCGCGATATCGGAAACATCGTCCACCGCGTCCTGGAGGAGGATTTCAAGCCGCTTGTCGGCCGGGATCTCCGGCCGGAGGATTTTCCGGCGGACCGGATCGAGCGCCGGGTCGAGGCGGTCTTCCGCGACGTCTTCGGGGAGAACCTCAGCGGCCGCCCCTATTTGATGATGCTCCAGACGAAGCGTCACTTGAGCGACTACTACGTCAACGGTCAGGCGGAGATCGTTCGGCGGGCGCGGAAAGAAAATCGGACCATCCTGGTCCGGGCCCTGGAGAAGCGCGCCGTGGCCGTCCGGTCGGATTTCCGGATTTCCGGCCGGTTCGACCGGCTCGAGACGCGCGGCCAAGATCTCTACCTCCTCGATTACAAGACGTCCGCCGACGCGGCGAAATACGGCGTCCGCTGGAACAAGCTGGTTCTCGATGACCGGACGACCTGGCTGAAAACCATCGGCAGCCTCCAGATGCCGCTCTATTCGATCCTGGCCGCCGACCTGGAAGGGAAGACAGCCGGTGACATCCAGGGCCGCTTCGTCATGCTCGGGAAAAGCCGGATGAGCCCCGATATCGAAGTCTCGCCCTATGATGCCAAGGACGGACGCAAGGACGTCACTCCGGAAAAGCGGGCCGAGCGAGTGGCCCTGATGGGCCAACTCATCGACCGCCTCCTGGCCGAAATCGTCAACCCCGGCGTTCCCTTCGTTCCGGCCGCCGAATCCGACCGCGTCTGCGGGTACTGCGATTTCAAGAACCTCTGCAACCG
>JAFGEN010000361.1 GCA_016931595.1 Candidatus Aminicenantota bacterium
CCTTCGGGCTTTGCCGTCCTTTGCGACGCCTCGGAGCCAGGGCGCGCCTCGCAACTGCAGCCATCTCGACTCGTGCATAATGCAGGTAATTATCTAAAAATAATATAGAGGACGATCGTCGCGGCGATCACCAGCGGCCCGATGATTTTCATGGCCGGGGCCGGGGTCAGGTCGAAATCCTTCTGGACCGGCATGACGACGGGTTCCTTCATGGGCTTGGCCAGGGTCATGACGGCCAGAACCAGGACGATCACGGCGAAGGTGATGGCCATCCGGTTGAGGAAGGCGATCCCGCCGCCGAAGGCCATCAGCAGCCCGTAGATTGGGACGTTGAGAATCAGGGCCAGCAGACCGGCCGACCGGGGGGTCTTTTTGACGAACAGGCCGAAGAGGAACGCGGCCAGGATGCCCGGTGAGATGAACCCCTGGAATTCCTGGATGTAATTGAAGATTCCCTTGAATTTCGGATTGTTGAGTTGCGGGGCGATCAGGCAGACGATGACGACGAAGACGAGCGTCGACCAGCGGCCCAGCCGGACGAGCGAACGGTTGTCGGCGTTCTTCCTGAAATGCCGCTTGTAGAGGTCCATCGTCAAGATCGTCGACACGGAATTGAGGAGCGACCCGAGGGTCGAGATCACCGCCCCGGAGATCGCCGCCAGGATGAACCCCCGCAGGCCCGGCCCGACGAGGTTTTTAATCAGGAGGGGATAGGCCATGTCGGTCGTGGCGCCCGGGGACGTCAGGTCGGCCTTGTACAACTGCCAGGAGATGATCCCGGGCAGGACGATGATGAACGGGATCAGGAGCTTGAGCATCGCGGCAAAGACGATCCCAAGCTGGCCCTGCCTCAGGCTGCGGGCCGCCAGGGTCCGCTGGGTGATGAACTGGTTCAGCCCCCAATAATAGAAATTGGGGATCCACAACCCGACGATCAGGGTCGTCCAGGGGATGACCGGATGATCGGCCGGCATGATCACGTGGAGCTTGTCGGCATTGGCCGAGAGAAAGCTTCCCAACCCGCCGACCGCTTTCAGCCCGACCGCCAGGGTGACGATCCCCCCGAGGATCAGGGCCGAGCCCTGGAACAAGTCGGCCCAGGCCACGGCCTTGAGGCCGCCCCACGTGGTGTAGACCGCGGCGATGATCCCGATCAGCCAGACGGCCTGAACCATGTCGACGCCGAAGATGGTCCGAAGGGCCAGGGCCCCGGTGTAAACGACGGCGGCGATGCTGACCGCGACATAGATGATGAGGGTGTAGGCGGCCATCAGCCCCCGGGCGGCCGGGGTGTAGCGGTACTCCAGGTACTCGGGGATCGTGTAGATGCCGGCCTTGAGGAACTTGGGAAGGAAGAACAGGGCGACGACGACCAGGGTGATCGCGGCCATCCATTCGTAGGAAGCAATCGCGAAGCCGGCCGCACCGGCCCCCTGCCCCGACTGGCCGACGAAATGCTCGGTGGAGATATTGGCCGCGATCAGGGAGAAGCCGATGAGGGGCCAGACCAGGCTTCGACCGGCCAGGAAGAAATCCTCTCCGGATTTTTCTTTCCGGCTTTTATACAGGCTGACGCCGACGACGACGGCAAAGAATAGGACGAAAAGAAGAAGATCAGCCCAGTGCAGGTTCATGCGGCGCTCCTTCGGCGAGGGATGAAAACCCGGGCGGAACTATATCTCCGCCCGCGCGCCGCCGTCAAGAACCAAGGATGGGGTCCCTCAACGGATGATCTTGAAAACCTCCCGCCAGGAGACCACCCGCAGCAGCGAGCCGACCGGATGCTCCAGGCGCTCAATTGTCGAATCGTATTCCTGGATGTAGACTTCCTTTTTGGACGCCGCCCCGCCGCCGGCCTGAAGCTCCCCGACGGTGACCGCCCGGCGGGCCTTGCTGGCCAGCTGGAGGCTTTCGACCGCCGCCCCCGTGGCGCTTTTCAGCGAGGAGGCCCCCAGGACGCCGCCGGCCACGGCTTCGACATAGCGGGCGTACAAACGGCCCGTCTGGCCGAGGTTGAGGCAGGGATTGACGTTCTCGATGCTTCCCATCAGGGAACTGAAATACACGACCCGGTCCGAAATCACCGGGTCGGACCAGACTTTCTCGCCGGTGCCCATGATTCCGACCTGCTTCGCGTCATCCAGGTCCACGTGATCCGGGTCCCCGAGATACCACTCCAGGGTCTGCTTGTTTCCGGCGTCCGAATAGCAGACGAAGGCATAGGTCCTGTCGGCCGGGGCTGCATCGTCGCCTCCGGTCCCGAACATGACCATGACCGGGAGACCGCCCGTGTCCGGGTCGGGATAAAGGGCCGGCTTGGTGATGATGGGATAGTAGTGCTCGTCCGTATAGATCGTGGAAAGAGACCATTGGTTGGTGTTCGTGCTGGTAAACGGAACGCGATACAGCCGGCCGTCCAGGTCGCCGAAATAGACATAGTCGGTTCGGCCGTCTCGGTTGACGTCAATGGCCGAGGGCGATCCCGGAACGACGGCCTGGATGTTGGGGTAGGGAGGGGAGCATTTCGCACTCAAGCTGGTGTTGACATCCGCAGTGATCGTGAGGGTCTTCAGGATCGCCCCCGTGTCCAGCCGGATGACGTAGAACCGGTTGCCGACTACCCGGGAGGAATCATTGTCATATCCCGAACCGGCAAAGGCCACCCAGTACTTGGTGGTTCCGGACTGGACCTGGCCGATGGCCGGGACCGACCACGTCTCGCCCATATTGTATTTATTTTTAGCCTCCCAGAGCGGAACGGGATTGGAGGGATTGGTCACGTCCAGGGCGAAATAATAATTCAGCCCCCCGGCGGTCGTACTGCCTTTGCCCGCGCCTTGCCCGCAAACCAGAATTGTCTTCCAGACGCCGCCGATATATGCATCCCCGACAACCGGCACGGCATCGACGAAATAATCATGTTTATAAAGCCGGGCGCCGGTGGCGTCCCTTTCCGACATATTCTTCAGCTTGGGCAGGAGGTTGTAGGGAATGAAGCCCCAGAGCTCCGCGCCCGTGGTCAGGTCGAAGCAATGGAGCATTCCATCGTTCGCCCCCAGGTAGACGACCGGAGTTCTGCCGGCATTGGCCGCGACAAAGGCGCTGTACGATGTCCCGAGAGCGACTTCATCTCCCGAAGGAGGCCCCACGAGGACCGGGCTGGAATGGAGGACATCTCCCAGCTTCCAGGTCCTGTTTTCTCCGCGGACGAACCGGATCAGCCCGGCGTTGTCGTTGTTGGGGTCGCCCAACAAGGTCCTGAGCGTGTTGGCGTTGCCCTCGGTGAAATTGATCCGAGTGAGCGTCCCCGACGGCTTGTAGGCCGTGTAGATCGTCCGGCTGGACTGGTCCCGGGCGTCCAACAGCGCCCCCGCGTCCCAGAGAACGGACCCGCCGGTGACGACGTTCCGGCCTGTGGGGCTGAGCGGATCGGCGGTGCTGATTGTCCGCACGGTCGAGCCGCCCGACCCGGTCAGGGCGATGTCGGTCACGTCGTAGGCCCGGAGCTGGCCCTCGTACCCGGGGAAGATGAACGAGGCCGAAATGATCAGCTTTCGGCGCGTTCCGGAGATGATGGCCGCGGCCGCGGCCGAGGACCGGGAATACTCCCTTTTTTCGACATAGACATATTCGATTCGGAGGGCATCGACGATCGGGGTGTCATAGGACGCCTCGGAGAATCCGGCGATGGCGTCGTCTGAGGCCGAAAGAACGGCTTTCCACCGGAGCCTGGACCCGAAGGTGTGAAATTCGTGCCAGGGCTGGTCGGAGACGTTGACGATCCCGGTCCCGTCGTACTGGGCATAATACTCCCAGGTCGTTCCGTCATCGTTGGAAAGATAATACGCGATCGACAATCCCGTCTTTGTCGGGCCCGCCGTGGCCTGATCGATCAGGGTGAAACGGGCCCGGGTGATGGCGTACTGGTTGCCGGGAAGGGTCGGGGTCAGGTTGGCCGAAACGCCCGTGCCTTTCAAATTGTAAACGTCGGCCACCGCATTGACAAAGACATAGTAGTAATCGGTGTGGTTCCCGTCGGCCATGAGGAAATCGAGCTGTTCGTCGTTGTTGTAGTCGAGGATCATCCCGCAGTCGAAATCGTAGACCTGGGGCCAGCGGGTCTGGCCGTTGAAGACGAGGCTGACGGTGAAGTTGGCGTTGCCGTCGTTTTTGAAGAAAAAGGCCTTCCCCCCGTACCCGGTGTCGACGGTGTACCCTTTGTAACCGCTGCTCCCGTCCCAGCACCAGTTGTC
This sequence comes from Candidatus Aminicenantota bacterium, assembly GCA_016931595.1. Taxonomy (GTDB): domain Bacteria; phylum Acidobacteriota; class Aminicenantia; order Aminicenantales; family UBA4085; genus JAAZPG01. Next base: position 4,254 of record JAFGEN010000361.1, read on the forward strand.
CGTTCCGACGATGAGGTCCACGTCGCCGTCGGCGTCGAAGTCGGAGCAGAGGCTGATGGTGGCCGCCCCGTCGAACATGTTGTCATTGAGGTCGCCGTCGGGGTCGAAGAAATCGGCCAGCCATTCATAGCTTCCCAGGCCGTCGCCCCGGTAATACTTGAGCATGGGGTAATCGCAGCTCCCGACGATGATGTCCAGGCCGGGTGTTTCGTCGAACTCGGCGACGGAGATGGTGCTGACGCCCAGGCCGCCCCAGCCGGTTTCGATCAGCGGTTCCGGCTCGATCACGAAGGTTGAGGCATTGACCTGGCCCGTGCCGGTGTTTCGGAGCAGGAAAACCTTCCCCTCGGTATTGCCGTAGACGATGTCGATGTCGTCGTCCCCGTCCATGTCCATGGAGACGATTCCGGTCGACGACCAGCCCAGGGTTTTCAGCGTCGGCCGCCAGGCCGCAAGCACATCGATCGTTTCGAAGTTCAGGACGCCGGTATTGACGCCGTTGGTGATGAGGGTGTTTTTACACAACCAGGCATGGACCAGGGTATAGGGCGAATTGAAAACCGAGACGACATAGAAGAAGTCCATATCGCCGTCGCCGTCGTAATCGCCCGCGGACATCGACCCGTGCTGGC
>JAFGEN010000080.1 GCA_016931595.1 Candidatus Aminicenantota bacterium
AGAATCTTCACCGGCGGCTTGAGCGTCTGCCCCTCGCGCGGGGCTGCATGGATTTTCCGGACCACGTCCATTCCGGCCGTCACCCGGCCGAAGGCGGCGAAACCCTCTCCGTCCTTGTTCCGTTTTCCCCCGAAATCGAGCTCGGGCTGGTCGCCGAGACAGATGAAAAAGCTCGACGTGGCGGTGTTCGGACCCCCGCGGGCCATGGAGATCGTTCCATCGACATGATAAACGCCGGTCGCGATCGTCCGTTCAAGCAGGATGGGCGGAAGCGACTTGTCGGCGGCCACTTCGCCGCCCTGGATCACTTCGATTTTCACTTCCTCCGGCTCCTGGTTGTCGAGCCGGACCGTCCGGTGAAACACTGTTCCATCGTAGAGGCCGGCGTCGACATAGTTCATGAAGTTGGCCGCCGTTTTGGGGGCCTTGCCGACGAAGATTTCGACCGTGAGATCGCCCATCTCCGTCTTGATGAGTACGACCGGGTTCTCGATCGGCCGGCCGTATTGACCGCCGATCGTCAGGACCGCCGTCAGAAAAAAAAGAACAACTCCAGGCATCAGACCGCCTCCCGCATAAAAATGATCGAGGGCTATTTTTTCAGGGCCGCGTTCAGGGCGTCCAGAGCCTTCTGCGGACTCATCGCTCCGAAGTGAAAAGGCAGTTCCTCTCCGGTCTTGAGCTTCACGACCAGGGACTTGAGGAGAAAGCCCTTCTTGACGATGTCCGCCCCGGAGATCTCCGAAAACGGGATCGTCAGGTGTTCGTCCGACTTGGAAAACGCCTTGATCCGGTTGCTGATGAGGGCCGCGGCATTTTGCTCCAGGGAGACGCCGGCATCGAAATGAAAGTTGAGGTTGGTGATATGAATTTTCCCGGCGACCTTGGCCGCCGTCGGGCCTTCCCCGCCCACGTACACCGCCCAGGACCCGACCTCGCTCTCACCCGGGATCAACCAATCCTTGGCCATGCGACGCCTCCTTGACTATCCGGCGCGGTGTTGCGACCCGCCTCGCCCGTTCAATCTAGCGCCGTCCTCGATGGAAGTCAACCGGCAAAGTTGATAAGATGAATCGATGTTAACCCGGCGCTGTTTTTTGAAGTGGAGCGCTCTCCTCGGGTCGTCGGCCTTCGTCCTCCCGCCGCTCGAGGCCCTGTGCGACCCGGACGCTCCGCCCGGCGCCGCGCCTCCCTTCCCTCTCTCCTCCCAGGATCCCGCCGTCCACATCATCCGAACCGGCTGTCCGTCCCACAACTGCGGCGGCCGCTGCCTCCTTCGGCTGACGGTCCGGGAGGGGAAGATCATCCGGGTCGAAACCGACGACCGTCCGTCCGACACTTTGGCCGACCCGCAACTCCGGGCCTGCATCCGCGGCCGGGCCTACCGCAAACGCCAGGACCATCCCGACCGCCTCCGCTTCCCGCTCAAACGGACCGGGGCACGCGGCGAAGGAAAATTCGAGCGGATCACCTGGGACGCGGCCCTCTCCCTCATGGCCGGAGAACTTCGCCGGGTCAAGGAGGCCTACGGCAACCCGTCCCTCTATATTCCCTACGGCACCGGAAGCTACAGCCAGACCAACGGCCGGCAGACCGCCCAGCGGCTCCTCAACCTTTTCGGCGGAAGCCTGGGCAGCTATAACAATTACTCCTGGGCCTGCCAGGCCGCCGCGACGGCAACCGTCTTCGGAACCAATGTCACCGGAAACCAGCGCCAGGATTGGGTCAAAGCCAAGTTCATCCTGATGTGGGGCTGGAATCCCTCTGAGATGCGCGACGGGACGAACACCGAATTTTTCCTCCGCCGGGCCCGGGACAACGGGGCCCGGATCGTCTGCATCGACCCCCGGATGACCCTGAGCGCGGCCGCCCTGGCCGATGAATGGGTTCCCATCCGGCCCGGCACGGACACGGCGATGATGTCGGCCATGGCCTGGGTCATGATGAAGGAAAACTTGGTCGACGCCGCTTTCATCAAGACCCATTGCACGGGCTTTGACGAAACCCTGATGCCGGAGGGCGCAGCCGGGGCGGAAAGTTACACCGATTACATTCTGGGCCGGCGCGACGGCATCCCCAAGTCCCCCGATTGGGCCGAACCCATTACAGGCATCCCCGGCGGAACGATCGCCCGCCTGGCCCGTGAATACGCGACGCTCAAACCCGGTGTTCTCTACCAGGGATACGGCATGCAACGGCGGGCCTACGGCGAGCAGGTCGTCCGGGCCGGATGCGTGCTGGCGGCCATCACCGGCAATGTCGGCCTCCCGGGAAGCTGGGCCGGCGGGCTGGCCCTCCAGGCCCCCGACGGCGGTCCGGCCTGGACGGTTTTCCCAATCGGCCCGAACCCCGTCAAAACATCCATCCCGGCCTTTCTCTGGACCGAGGCGGTGATCCGGGGGAAAGAGATGGGGCCCGAAGAGGGCGTTCGAGGCGCCGACCGCCTCGACCACAACATCAAACTGATCTACGCCGTGGCCTCCAACATCCTCGCCAACCAGCACGCCGACCTCAACCGGACGGCCGAAATCCTCCGCGACCCGCGGCGCGTCGAATTCATCGCCGTTCAGGACAACTTCCTGACGCCCTCGGCAAGGTTTGCCGACCTGGTCCTTCCGGCCTGCACCCAATTTGAAACCTGGGGGGTGTCGGACGGCTGGAAATACGGCGAAGAAATCTTTCTCCATCCGCCGGTCGTCGAGCCCCTTTCCGAAACGAAAAGCGACTTCCGGATCTGCGCCGAAATCGCCGAACGTCTCGGCTTCGGCCCAGCCTACACCGAGGGCCGCGACGAGAGGGGGTGGGTCGAATGGTCGCTGGACCGGTTCCGGGAATCACGCTTCCCGAACCTGCCCAAGCTGGACGAATTCAAGAAGAGCAACGCCGGCGCGCACGTCAAGCCGGTCTTCTCCCCCGCCGTCGCGCTAGCCGATTTCCGCCGCGACCCGGACAAGCACCCTCTGCCCACGCCTTCGGGAAAAATCGAAATTTTCTCCCCCGCCCTGGCCGCCCTGGGAAAGCCGGAGACGATCCCGGCCGTCCCCAAGTACATTCAGGAATGGGAAAGCCCGTTCGGACCCGAAGCCAAAACGTATCCCCTTCAGGCCTTCGGACACCACACCCTGTCCCGGGTCCATTCGACGATGGAGAACATCGACTGGCTCGAGGAAGCCTTCCCCCAGCGCCTTTTCATCAATCCCATAGACGCGGAGGCCCGAAGCCTTCGGAACGCCGACTCCGTGCGCGTCTTCAATGCCCGGGGCGAGACGATCCTCCCCTGCCGGGTCACACCGCTCATCCGGCCGGGCGTGGTGGCCATCCCCCAGGGCGCCTGGTGGACGCCCGATGAAAACGGCACCGACCGGGCCGGCTCGATCAACGTCCTGACATCGTCCCGCTGGACGCCGATGGCCTTCGGCAACGCCCAGCACACGATCATGGTCGAGGTGAAAAAAGCATGACCCGTCCGGCGGTGAGACAATGGGCTTTCTACGTGGATTCCGACGCCTGCTCCGGCTGCAAGACCTGCCAGGTCGCCTGCAAAGATAAAAACAACCTTGCCCCGGGCGTCCATTGGCGGAAGGTGACCGAGGTCACCGGCGGAGCCTGGGAGAACAGGGGCGGGCTCTGGGTTTCGACCGTGGCCGCATACCACCTTTCGACATCCTGCCACCACTGCCAGAATCCGCCCTGTGTCCCGGCCTGTACGACCGAAGCCGTCTGGAAGCAGGACGACGGAGTGGTCTTTATCGACGGGAGCCGCTGCATCCGCTGCGGGCAGTGCGCGGCCGCCTGTCCCTACGGGGCGATCCGGCCCGACCCCGACGGGGTCATGACCAAATGCGACTTCTGCGCCGACGAGCTCGACGCGGGCCTGCCGCCCATCTGCGTCGCCGCTTGTCCCAACCGGGCCCTGGATTTCGGCGACCTCGACGACCTGCGAAAAAAATACGGCGAGGGAACGACCGTCTTCCCCCTCCCCGACCCGGGCGAAACCCG
>JAFGEN010000362.1 GCA_016931595.1 Candidatus Aminicenantota bacterium
CTGATCCGGGCCAGCAGCTCCTCGAACGAGAACGGCTTGGTCAGGTAATCGTCGGCGCCTTCGGTCAAGCCGGCGATCTTATCCGTCAGCCCGTCCCGGGCGGTCAGCATCAGGATGGGCATCCACAAGCCCTGGCGGCGCAGCTCCCGGCAGACGGCCATGCCGTCCAGACCGGGGAGCATGAGGTCCAGAACGACCAGGTCATAAGGATGGAGGTCGGCCAGCTCGAGCGCCTCCGGGCCGGTCCCGCAGGAGTCGACGGCGTAATGCTCCTCCCGGAGGCCCTTTTCCAGGGCCGTCCGAACTTTCCGGTCGTCCTCGACGATCAGGATCCTCACGGCGTTCATTATATCCTGTCATCGGGGCCGGGAAAATCCCCGACCCCCGCACCGGCCTCAGTGGAAGAAAAAGCCGTATCCACCCATCGAGCCGTTCGAACCGAAACGCGGATTGACGACGTTGCTGTAAATGGACCCGAAGGTATAGCTCAAGCCCAAGGAGAGATAGTAATTGTAGTCCGTGGCCAGTTCCCGCCGCTGGAGGAGAACTTCCTCGAGCTTCAAGTCGCCCTTGGGCAAGCCCATCTGGTCGCGGACCCTCTCGTAGGAGGCGCTCATGGTCAGGGATAAACCCTTGATGAGACGAAGGCTGACCTCGCCGGATAATTCCAGGCGGTTCATGTTCAGGTCGTGGAAATAATGCGAACCCTCGATGGAGGCCTCGGCCGACCCCCAGGGTTCCTTCACTTCCAGGGTGGCCTCGAGGGACTGGCCGAAGAGCGTTTCTTCGAGCTTGTCGTAGATCGTTTCCTCCCGGTAGCGGACCCGCTTGACGTTCAGCCGGTAAAGAAACCGCAGCTGGCGGCGGGTTGATTCGGCGTAGGGGAACACGTTGTATTCGACGGCCGGGGAGGGGTTGACCGAAAGGCCGATGTTCCGGTAGGTCGATGAATCCACCGTTAGGAAGATCCCCGCCGACCAGTGACCGCCCAGGCTTTTCACATATAATCCGTCGAAGGTCGCGCTGTCGGATTCGCTGACGATATCCATTCCGTCGTATGTAAAACGGCTTTTCGAGTAGTCCCCCGAAAGCCCGAGCCGGAGCTTGGAGGCCGGGGTGACCCGGTTGGCCGAGACGTTCCCGTAAAGCATCGTCCGGGACTGGGATTTTTCCCCGAACTGCATCCCGTTCAAGCTGAAGCTGAAGACCCAGAAATCCCAGCGGTCCCGGACCATTCCGGGGTCGACCCGGTCCAGGAATGAAACCGTCAGCCGCTCCTTGATCGGCGTCCGGGCGGCGTAGCCGACCAGTCCCATTTTCAGGACCTGGGCCAGGCCTTTCCGGATTTCATCGTCTGTTTGTGTCTTGTTGGAAACGAATTTCAGGGAGTTGTCAACGCCTGCCCAGCCGTTCTGGCCGATAAAGGCGAGGGTGTATTCCCGGCCGGAAGCGCCGGTGTCCTGGATCGTGACCAGGACGTGGACGTCGGCTTCCTTCCGGTCCCGGACATAGTTGACGAAGGTGATTTCAGTCCGGATGTAGTCGATATCGCAAAAGACACAGTCGATGAAGACCTTGGGCGCGCCCTCCTTCAATTTCTGAACGTCTTCCGCCGGTCCGGGCGGCGGTGGAAGCTGTCCGGCCAGAAGAGAGACGGCGGCGCCGAGCATGAATCCGATGAGAACCCAGCCGAGCTTGATTTTCCGTTTATACATCGCGGCCTCCTTGTCGTCGCGGGTCATTCCGCCCGACATCTTAAAGGAGGCTCGATAAATCCAGCCTAACGGGAAGATGAATATTTTTTAATATGGCCGCGCCGGTCTCGAGGGCGGATCCATGAGAAAATCCGTCCGAGAGAAAAATGAACCTTTCAGCAGTCGAGGGCGACCTATATTCGATGATTCGAAATCGATGTTGCAGCGATGCGGCGGCGGCTCTCTCGAATCGCCCCGCATCGAAAGGCTCGTATGGGTCTTGCTTCGGCTTGGAAGGCGTCGCCTCTGGTTTAAATACGCGTTTTTGCTATCGTCAAGAAAATAGCAGGAGAAGGGGAATTTTTTTCGTGGTCACAAGGGAAGTCGATTGAAGTCGGAGTAAAATGAGATGGATGCGACCGCCGCGGAATGTTTGGTTTCCTTCCCGTCCGGCCCCTCGGCCGCGGCCGTTCCGGTTTGCCCGGCCCGGGGACGAAAGGCGATGACGGACTCGGAAACCGGCGATCGCGAACTCGTCGCCCGGATCTCATCCGGGGAGCCGGACGCCCTGCGGGATCTCTATCAAATCCACGGCGCGCGGCTGTACGCCCATGCCTTGAGGATCGCCGGCGATCCGGCCGCGGCCGAGGATATCCTCCAGGAAAGCCTCGTGGCTGTTTGGAAAGCCGCCGGGCGGTTTCGGGGCGAGAGCCGGGTGATCGTCTGGCTTCTGGGCATCGTCCATCACAAAGCCCTGGATTCGATCGGCGGTCGCTCCCGGTATTCGCTCGAGGAAAACGACGGTTCCGGTCTCGTCTCGCCCGATCCGCGGCCGGAGGAAGCCCTGCTCCGGAAGGAGCGCCGCGACTTGATCAAGTCCGGCCTAGGGCGGCTTTCGACTAAACACCGTCTTGTTCTCGACTTGGTCTTTTTCCAGGGCTTGAGCCTGGCCGAAGCGGCCGGAGTTTGCGGGTGTCCTGTCGGAACGATTAAAAGCCGTTTGAACCAGGCGAAAGCGAACCTTCGGGCGCATTTGGACATTGAAAAGGCGGGGGAGGACTCGAAATGACCGATCACCGGGAATGGAACGACCTCATCCCCTTTTATTGTTCCGGCCGCATTTCGAAGCAAGACCGGGCCCGCTTGGAAACCCACCTGGCCGGATGCCCGGCCTGCCGGGCTGAAGTCGAATTCTGGCGGTCCATCGCCTCCGAAATCCGGGATGAGGCCGAGTGCGCTCTCCCTGGGGGCGCCCCGCTTGCGGGCGCCTTGGCTCGGATCGGCCGGCCTTATCGGCCGTTTCTGCCGTCCCGGCTCCGCCTGGCCGTGGAACTTGTCCTCGGCCAGGCCTCGATTTTGCGCGCGGAAATCTGGATCTCGACGGCCGTTCTCTTTGGGATGTGCCTGGCCGCCTCTCTTGTCAACGGCAGTCCCGATGCCTTCCGGTTCCTCGTTCCCTTGGTCGCGGCGGGCGGACTGGCCGTTATCGGCGGTCCCCAAAACGACCCGGCCTTCGAGCTGTCCCGGTCGACGCCGGTTTCTCCGGGGAAAATCATCCTGGCCCGGGCCTCCCTGGTCTTCGGGTTCAACCTTGTTCTATCTGTCGCCGCCGGATTTCTTCTGAAGTTGATTCTGCCCCGGGCCGTTCTTCCGGACCCGCTCCGGGACGGATTGGCTCCCATGGCCCTGCTTTCGGCTCTCGCCCTGCTCCTTTCCCTCCGGATCGGCACGGCGAACGCGGTCGGCTTGACCTCGATGATCTGGATCCTGCGCTTGATTCCCTTCGCCGTTTTCCAGGCCGTCGGAGAATTCCTCCGCGCACCAGGATTGGCCGAGGCGATATCCGCTTACCGGTCATTGTGGCATCGGCCGGGGTACCTCCTCGCCTTAGCCGCGATATTGACCGTGGCCGCCGTCCGGAAAGCCGACCGATGGGAAGACGGCGGCTCCTTTTTTCGGAGAAACCCTTCATGAAAAGCCTGGCCGGAATTTTTCAACACGAATACCGAATGATGATCGGCCGTCTGGGGCCCTGGGTGGCGTACGCCGTCATTTTTCTTTTCAACGGCCTGACGGTCATCCGCGTCGGCGACCCGTCGTCATCGCCCTTTGCCGGATCGGGTCCTTGGCCGGCGGCCGGGGAGATCCTCTATGTCCTGAATCTCTTCGCTCCGCTGATCGCCGGAATCGCTTCGGCCGACCGGTTGATCCGTGACGACCGGCTCGGAGTGAGGGAACTTCAGCGAAGCGCGCCGCCTTCGTTCGGCCTGCGCTTGGCCGGAAAATATGCCGGTGTCTTAGCCGCTTCCTTGACCCCCGTTCTGCTCTTCGTCCTGGGAACGGCTTCCTGGGCGGTCGCGTCCGGGATTCAACCGGCGGCTTTCTTTCCCGCCGTCCTGGCCGGTTTCGCCGCGATCACCCTGCCGGCCTTCGCCTTCGTGGTCGCTTTTTCCCTAGCCTGTCCGCTTTTGATTCCGGTCCGGATCTATCAGGTTCTTCTGACCGGTTATTGGTTCTGGGGCAACTATCTCAATCCCGACGCGTTTCCGACCTTGAACGGCACGTTGCTGACGCCGGCCGGGATTTTCGCCCTCCATGGGTTTTTCAAGGGCAGGGTCGGGCCTGGCCCGGATACGGTCCATACGGCCGGGGAAGCCTGCGTCAATATCCTCATTCTGGCCGCGGCGATCTTCGCCGTCCTGGCCCTGGCCACGCTCTTGATGTCCCGGCGCGAGAGGGAGGCATGAGACCGTTTCGGACGGGTCAAGCGCTTCTTCCGGCGGCTTTTTGGGCTTTATTCGCCTTGATGATTGTCTTGTTTGATGAAAATCCGGGTTGGGTGGACTCGACCCGGGCTTATCTTGGAGCCATCCTTCCCCTCCTCGGGGGCATCCTGGGCGCCTACGCCGTCCTTGACGATCCGGCCCTGGAGATTCTTTTCTCCACGCCCGTCCCGGCTTGGCGTCTTCTGGCCGGACGCTTGATCCCTCCCCTGGCCGTCCTCGCCGCCGCGGCCGTAAGCTTCCAATTATTCCTGGCTGCCCTCGGTTTCGACCTGGATATCCTGGGGGGAGTGTATTCCCTTCAATGGACCTGGCTCGTTCCGACGCTGGCCTTGACCGGATGGGGGGCGGCGATCGCCCTGGCCGCCCGTCATTGCGCCGGCGGAGCGATGGCCGTCGGCGCCGTCTGGCTCATACAACTGATCGCCCGGGGATGGTTCTTATCCCAAAAAAACGGCGGCGTGTTTCTTTTATTCCTGGGAATCTTCAATCCGGAGGACGCGCGGCTGACGGCCAACCGCGTTTTTCTTTCTGTTTCGGCCGTCCTACTGCTGACCGCCGCCGTCGCCCTGTTCAAACGGCAGGAGCGTTTCCTTTAAACGCGGAGGATAGAAACGATGATCGAAATCAAGGCCTTGACGAAAATGTACGGCCGAGGCCCCCGGGCCGTCGCCGCCCTGCGCGGAATCGACCTCGAGATCGGCCGGGGCATGTTCGGCCTTCTCGGACCCAACGGCGCCGGGAAGACGACGCTGATGCGCATCCTGGCCGGTATCGTCCGGGCCGCATCGGGAGGGGTGAGGGTCGACGGCCATGACCTGGCGACCGAGGCCGGGCGGCTGGCGGTGAAATCCATCCTGGGCTACCTTCCCCAGGAGCTGGGTCTTTATCCCGACCTCACCGCCCGGCGGTTTGTCGATTACATGGCTCTCCTGAAAGGCGTCGAACCGGAACGTCGGACCCGGCGCGTGGGGGAAATGCTGGAAGCCGTCGGCTTGAGCCGCGACGCCGACCGGAAAATCAAGGAGTTCTCCGGAGGAATGAAAAGGCGTGTCGGAATCGCCCAAGCCCTGGTCAACGACCCCCGGCTCTTGATCGTCGACGAGCCGACGGCAGGGCTCGACCCCGAGGAGAGGATTCGATTCCGAAACCTCCTGGTCGAACTGGCCCTGGACCGGGCGGTCATTCTCTCCACCCATATCGTCGAGGATATCGGGCAAACCTGCCGGACGATGGCCGTCCTGGCGAAGGGAAAGCTGTTATACCACGGCAGTCCCCGAGAGCTGGCCGCCGCGGCCGAGGGCAGCGTCTGGACGGTTCTTTCCCCCGACGGCCGAAAACCGGACGGCGGGACGGTCATTGTCTCGATGATCCACTTGGCCGAAGGCGTCCAGTACCGATTGGTCGGTCCGCGTCCGGACGGTTTCGCCGATGTCGGCCGGGCCGCTCCGGGCCTCGAGGACGGCTACGTCCGGCTGATGAGGTCGGCGGATTCCGTTTCCGGCGAAAACGGATAATCGGCCCTCCGGCTTCAGCCGGGTCTCGTTCTTCCCCGCAACCGGGCGGCGGCGGCGTGGGCGGCCAGGCCCTCTGTCTCGGCTAAAAGAACAGTTCCCGAAACCAGCCCGGACTCGGCCCCGTCGGCGAACCGCAACGTCGACTGGAATTTGATGAAATCCCTGACACCCAAACCCGAGGAGAAGCGGGCCGTGCCGCCGGTGGGCAGGATATGGTTTGTTCCGGCCGCGTAATCGCCGAAGACTTCTCCCGCTCCCGCGCCGAGGAACAGAGCCCCGAAGTTACGGAAACGTTCGGCCATCGAAACCGCCCGCTCCCCCTGCAACTCCAAATGTTCAGGAGCCCGGCGGTTTGCGATTTCCACGGCCTCCTCGAGGGCGTCCAAAACGACGAGGAAGCCGCGTTCGTCGAGCGACCGGGCGGCGGTCTCCGGCGCGGTCAGACGTTCGAGTCCCCGCCGGACGGCTTCGTCGACCGATTCGGCGAATCGCCGCGAATCCGTCAACAGGACCGCGGACGCCTCCGGGTCGTGCTCGGCCTGGGCCAGGAGGTCGGCCGCGACAGTCTCCGGGTCGGCCTCGCCGCCGGCTACGACCAGGACTTCGCTCGGCCCGGCCGGCAGGTCGATTCCCGCCGCTCCGAAGATTTCGAGCTTGGCCGCGGTGACGAACCGGTTGCCGGGGCCGATGATTTTATCCACCCGACGGATGGATTCCGTGCCGTAGGCCATGGCGGCCACGGCCTGGGCCCCGCCCACGGCGTAGATTTCATTCAAGCCGAGAAGACCGGCCGCGCCGAGGATGACCGGGTGGACGGAACCGCCGGCCGTCGGCGGCGAGCACACAGCGATTTCCCGCACCCCCGCCGCCAGGGCCGGAATCGCCCCCATAAGCAACGAGGAAACCAGCGGGTGGCGGCCTCCCGGAACATAGACTCCGACCCGTTCGACGGGGGTCGGCCGCTGACCGCAGAAGACGCCGGGAGACGTCTCGACCTCGAAAACGCGGACTTCGGCTTTTTGAGCCTCGGCGAACGCCCGGATATTCCGGGCGGCAAGGCGAAGGGCGTCCCGGAGCGAAGGATCGAGGGTTTTACAAGCTTCATCGAGCGCGTCTTTCGTCGCCCGGACCGGGTCCGGGGCGACGCCGTCCAGCAATCGGGAATAATGCCGGACGGCCGCATCCCCGTCCCTCTTGACGTCTTCGACGATCCGGCGGACTCCGGGAACATCCTCCCGCCGGAATCCGGCGAAGAAATCGGCGGGCAATTCATCTTTTCCGATGATGTTCATGCGTTCCTCCTTCGTTTGAGCTCTTTCAGGACATCGTTCCAGCCGACCCCGGACCGGATCATCTTGACCAGGGTGAAGTACAGGATGTCGGCCGCCTCCCAGACGACGTCGTCCGGCTCGCGGGCCGCGATGAGTTCCCCCGCCTCCTCGCGGATTTTTTCTGCCAGCATCTTTTCATCCAGGGACGAGGTATAGGATCCCGGCTGGGGATTTTTGATCCGGTCGGCCAGGATCGTCTCCAGCGCGCCGATGGAAAATCGCCGCGGTCCGAAGCAGGAATAGGTTTCGCGATGGCAGGCCGGGCCCCGGGGCCGGACCGTGGCCAGGACCGCGTCGCCGTCGCAATCGACCCTGAGGCGGACGAGATAAAGGAAATTCCCCGAGGTTTCGCCCTTGAGCCAGAGGCGGTCCCTGGAGCGGGAATGGAAATGCATCCGGCCGTCGGCGATTGTCCGCTCGAGAGATTCCCAATCGCTCCAGCCCAGCATCAGAACCTGCCCGGTCTCATCCTGGACGATCGTCGCAACCAGGTTCCGGCTCCAATCCAGGGAGTGGAGGAAGGCCTCGTTCAATCCGACCCGGCCGGTATAGACGGCCATCCCGAGTTGGACGTTCAATCCGGCGCGGGACAGCCGGGCGATCTCGTCGGGCGAGCCGACGCCGCCGGCGGTCGTGACGGCGTTCCGGGTTTTGCCGGCCAGGGCGACCGCCCGCTCGATCGGCAATCCTTCCATCGTCCCTTCCTTTTCCACGAATGTGCAGAGGAACTCGCCGCAAAACGGCTCGCAGGCGGCCAGGACGCCTTCCGCCCTCAGGCCCGTTTGCTCGGTCCAGCCTCGGCTCAGGATTTCCCCGTCCCGGGTGTCGAGAGCGATGACGATTCGGCTCCGGCCGACAGCGGAGGCCAACTCCTTGAGAAAATTCGTCCGGACGCCGTTCGGCCCGAAGGCGGCCGTGCCGATGATGACCTTGGACGCGCCGGCGGCCAGCGCTTTTTGCGCGGCTTCGACGGACCGCAAGCCGCCGCCGACCCGGCATTCGGCCGACCGGCAGAGTTCGCGGATCATTTCGGAGTTGGCCCCTTGCCCCAGGGCCGCGTCGAGGTCGATGACGGCGATTTCGCCGAACCGGTCGAATTCCCGGGCCAGGCCGGCGGGGTCTTCCCGTTCCAAGACTTTATCCCGGCCGTTTTTGAGTTGAACGGCTTTCCCGTTCATCAAGTCGATCGAGGGAATGATCATCGGACAAATACTCCTTTCTTTCGAAGAAACGTCTTGAACTCGGATATCGTCCTTCGGCCGCCGTGAAGGACGGAGGCCAGGAGGACCGCGTCGGCCCCGCCGTGAACGACGGCCTCCCAGGTCTGGGCCGGTGTCTCCCCGCCGCCCGAGGCGATGACGGGGATCCTGACGGCGGTCCTGACCCGGCCGAGAAGGTCGAGGTCATAACCCGACCCCGTGCCGTCGCGGTCGATCGAATTGAGCAGGATTTCCCCGGCTCCCGCCGCCTCGGCCGTCCCGGCCCAGCCGACGGCGTCCCGTCCGCTCTCGCGCCTGCCGCCGTGGGTGGTCGCAACCCACCCCCCGTTTTTCGCCCGGGCGTCGATCGATACGACAAGGCATTGCCGCCCGAATCGCTCGGCCGCCTCTTGGAGCAGCTCCGGATTTTCCAGGGCCGCCGTGCCGAGCGAGACTTTGTCCGCCCCGGCCTGAAGGGCTTCGCGGATGTCCTCGACCGTGCGCAAGCCTCCGCCGACGGTCAGGGGGATGAACGTTTCCCCGGCGACCCGGGCGACGATTTCCAGCAGCGTCCGGCGGCTTTTCCAGGTCGCCCCGACATCGAGAAAACAGATCTCGTCGGCCCCCTGTTCCACATAGCGCCGGGCCAATTCCGCCGGGTCGCCGGCATCGCGGAGATTTTCAAACCGGACACCCTTGACGACCCGGCCGTCGTCCATGTCGAGACAGGGGATCAGACGAACGGCCGGCGTCGCCCTCGGCGGACCGGATTTCCCGGTGGAAGGAGAACTCCCGGCCTCCTTCGGAAGACGCTCCTTATTGTTCGCCCAGCCGTCCAGAAAAGCGAGCCCCGCCTGTCCGCTTTTCTCCGGGTGAAACTGGACGCCGGTGACTCGGTCCCGGCCGACGGCGGCGGGGAAAACCGTCTCTCCGAAACGGGATTCGGCCAGGATGTCCGAGGGATTTTCAGGACGGGGAGCGTAGCCGTGGATGAAGTAATAAAATCCGGGCTCGACCGGACCGTCCGGGGCCGTTGTCGCGGCCGCGTTCCATCCCACGTGAAGAAGACGCGGGCCGTCGAGCCGGCCGACACGGCCCCGGAATATGCCCAGACCCGGATTCCGGCCGCCGTCTTCCTCGCTGTCCTCGAACAGAAGTTGCATCCCCAGGCAGATTCC
>JAFGEN010000363.1 GCA_016931595.1 Candidatus Aminicenantota bacterium
TCGAACTCGATCGCCCCGGCCGGAATCTTGGTCGGAGCCGGGCTCTCCTCATACGGAGCATCGAACATTTTCTGAACGAGGTCATAGCGGTCCTCCGCCCACTTCCGGGCGACCCAGGCGAACGACCATTCCGGAGCGCCGATGTTCGGCATCGGGCGAAGGTCCCAGAGGTCGGCCCGGTCGAGGGAGAGGCGGAGAAACGGCCCGTTTCTCCAGACCAGGGCTCCGACGAGGCCGTTGCCGAGCGGGAGGGCCTCGTCCCAGGTCCGGGCGAAATCCGGGAAAACGAGGTCATGGACGCCGGACGTCTTGGGGGGAGATGCAGGGGGGGAAAGGGCCGGAGGAAGGATCATCCCAACAAACAGGATCAGAAGAACGAGCATGACGCCATGCTATCATATGGGCTTCGGAATCGTCCATGGTCCGGGACGGCTTGGCTTTTCCGGCCCGATGTGGTAAAAAAAGACTTCTTTTTCGAGTCGAGACGGACGAAAGGATCCTTTAATGAAAGGGAAAGAACGGCATCACCTGAAGGAAAACGGATTTGCCCACGGTCTGGAGGGCATCTGGCAATTTTTGAAGAAGTGGCGCCGGGAGTTCGTTATGGCCGGACTCCTGGTCATCGGCCTGGCCGTCGTGTTCGCCGTGTTTCAAGTTGTCCGGGGCCAACAGGCCAAGAGTTACAGCCGGCAGCTGGGCGAAATCCAGACGCTGCGGGCGGACCTTCCCAAAGTCCCGGAGAACGCGGCCAAGCTCGAAGCTTTGGCCGGAAAGGGAAAATACGGCCGGGTGGCCTCTCTCAGCCTGGCAACCTACTGGGTGGAACAAGGCCAGCCGGACAAAGCCGAGGCCGCGTTGGCCGCAATCAAGGAAACGCCCAAGGATCTTCACTATTACCAGGCCAAGGACCTGTCCGCCCAGATTGCCGCCCGGAAAGGAGACATTGACGGGGCCCTGGCCATCCTCAAGAAGATCGTCGACGAGAATCCCAGGGAATATCTCCTGGACGCGGTTCTTTACCAGCAGGCCGAACTTCTCGAGAAGAAAGGCCGGACGGCCGAAGCCCTGGCCTTGTATAAAAAGCTCGAAACGGACTACGCCCAGAGCTATTACGGCTATGACGCCTCGCTCCGAGCCCGCAAGCTCGAGGCGGCCGGAAAACATCCTTGAAATATCGGCTGAAAGGTTTATAATTCAAACTCGATTCCATCATCATCAGGAGGAGTTGCGATGGCTTACAAAATCACCGAAGAATGCATCAATTGCGGCGCTTGCGAACCCGAGTGTCCCAACCAGGCCATCACGGCCGGCGACACGATTTACGTGATCGACCCCGAGAAATGCACCGAATGCGTGGGCAGCCACCCCGAGTCCCAGTGTGCGGCCGTTTGCCCGACCGGCGCCTGCATCCCGGACCCCGACAAGGCTGAAACCAAGGAAGCCCTCGAGGCCAAATACAAGAAACTACACGGCTGATCCCCAGCCGGCCGCTTTTCGAAATAGGAGTGAGGTTCTCGCTCCTATTTTTTTTCCGTGAATCCATGAGTTGTCCATCCGATCCCGTCGCCGGCCCAGCGGGGCTTGCTTCGCCTGTCCCGCGGCGGCGGGAATCCTTTTTTGCCAAGGACCGGCCCTGGGTCAATGCCGTCCTCTTCCTCCTGACCTTTGCCACAGCTTTTTTCGTGGGGACTTCCTGGGGCTTGAATTTCCTCTACGCCGGAAAGACGGCCTCCGATCCGGGCTTCCAACCCGAGGTTGTCGGTCTCTTCAGCGACTCCAGGCTTGTCGGGTTGAGCATCCTCTATGCCGCCGTCCTGATGACCATCCTCCTGGCCCACGAGATGGGCCATTACCTCGCCTGCCGGCATTACGGATTGTCCGCGACCCTGCCGTTTTTTATTCCCGCCCCGACGCTGATCGGCACGCTGGGCGCGTTCATCAAAATCCGGACGCCGATCGTCCGCAAACGCGTCTTGTTCGATATCGGAGCGGCCGGACCCCTGGCCGGGTTCGCGTTGGCCGTGCCGGCGCTGCTTGTCGGACTGGCTCTCTCCCGGACCGTTCCGGCCGTTCCCCAGGAAGGGTCCATCGTGTTCGGGGAACCGCTCCTTGTCCGCCTCGGCGTGATGCTCTTTCTCAAGGATGCGGGGCCGGGGATGGACATTATCGTCCACCCCATCGCCTTCGCCGGGTGGGTCGGAATGCTGGTCACATCGCTGAACCTCATCCCCCTGGGTCAGTTGGATGGAGGGCATATCGCCTACGCCGTTTTCGGAGCCCGAAGCCGGAGTGCGACGAAAATCGTCATGGGTCTTCTCGCCCTGGCCGGGATTTTTTTCTGGGCCGGCTGGATGATTTGGTTCCTGATCCTTCTGATGATGGGGCTCCGCCATCCGCGCGTCTATGATGAGAGCGATCCTCTGGATCGAAAACGGACGATCGTGGCCGTATTGATCGCCGTGATTTTCATCCTGTCCTTCATTCCCGCTCCTATTCAGGATTATAATATGATTGAACTGGCGAGGTCGATATGGCCATGAAAGTTGGCGGGAGTTATTCACAGATTATGTGGAAAAAGTGTGAAAAAGGCGGGGCGGGTTCCTGCCCAAGAACAGAAAATTGAACGAGTTACGGCGGTTTGCACAAGTTTTCGTCATAAGACGTAAAATGTTTATAATGAGCGAGTTGTAAACCCATGGAAATCAAAGGGTTGCAGGCTTCGGACCAGCCGGTCAACGAGACGAAAGCGGATTTAACCTTCGATAACGTTCAGACCGCGTTCGATGAACTGAAAATGCTCCTTCAGAAGGGAGAAATCTCCCGCCAGAGCTTCATCGAGGAGATCAAGAAGCTGCGGTTAAAGGATGACCAGGGTCGTTTCTGGACGATCGGCCTCAAGACGGGCAAATGGTATTACTTCGACGGAAAAGACTGGCTCCAGGCCGAGCCGCCCAGCCAGAAAGAAAAAATGATTTGCGTTTTCTGCGGTTTCGAGAACAAACTCGAGGCGGACGTCTGCGCCCGGTGCGGCGGGAACATGGGCGAGGAACCGGATGTCTGCCCGAACTGCGGCGGCCCCCTGCAAAAGCCTTATCAGACCTGCCCCCGCTGCAGGCCCGAACCGGAGGATTTGCTCCCGCCCGGCTCGATTCACCTGGAGGAAGCGGTTGAGGAGGGAACGCTTGTTATCCGCGGCCTCAGCCCTGTTTCTGCTCTTGTCTCTCTCGGTCTGATGGGAGCGTTTTTCGGAATTCTTCTGGGCGCGTTCGCCGGGGCGACCGGCGCCTTCTCCGCCAGCCTTGAATTTCTTCCGGCCGGGTTGGCTGAACAGCAGGGAAAACTCA
>JAFGEN010000364.1 GCA_016931595.1 Candidatus Aminicenantota bacterium
CCAGAAGGATTTCGGCGATTTCTGCCTGGGGCCGCATCTTCCCTCGACCGGCCGGATCAAGCACTTCAAGCTGCTGTCCGTCTCGGGCGCTTACTGGAAGGGCGATGAAAAGGGCCTCCAGCTCCAGCGCATCTACGGCACCGCCTTTCCCTCGGCCAAGGAGCTCGAGGATTACCTCCATCTCCTCGAAGAGGCCAAGAAGCGGGACCACCGGAGGCTGGGAGCCGAGCTCGACCTGTTCGGGACGACCGAAGACCTCGGCGCCGGCCTGATTCTCTGGCACCCGAAAGGGGCCCGGATCCGGGCGATCATCGAGCAGTACTGGCGCGCCCGCCACTGGGACGGCGGCTACGACGTCCTCTACACGCCGCACATCGGCCGGGAGAATCTCTGGCAGACCTCCGGCCATCTCGGCTTCTACAAGGACAGCATGTATTCGCCCATGGACATCGACGGGCAGAACTACTACCTGAAGCCGATGAACTGCCCGTTCCACATCCAGATCTACAAATCCCGGATGCGGTCGTACCGCGACCTGCCCCTGCGCTGGGCGGAACTCGGGACCGTCTACCGCTACGAGCGGAGCGGAACCCTCCACGGGTTGCTGCGGGTCCGGGGCTTCACCCAGGACGACGCCCACATCTTTTGCACGCCCGACCAGATCGAGGACGAAATCCTTCGGGTCCTGGACTTCTCCCTGAGCATCCTGGCCGATTTCGGTTTCACCGACAACAAGATCGAGCTGTCTGTGCGCGACCCGAAGAACACGGAAAAATACTGCGGCGCCGACGACCGCTGGTGCCGGGCCGAGGCGTCGCTGGTGAAAGCCCTGGAAACCCGCGGCCTGTCTTACGAGCGGATGGAAGGGGAGGCGGTGTTCTACGGCCCCAAGATCGACATCAAGGTCAAAGACGCCCTCGGCCGCCACTGGCAGTGCACCACGATCCAGTTCGACTTCAACATGTCGGAACGATTCGACATGGCCTTCATCGGCGAGGACGGCAAGGAGCACCGGCCGTACATGGTCCACCGGGCCCTGATGGGCTCGCTCGAGAGGTTCTTCGGGATCCTGGTCGAGCATTACGCCGGGAACTTCCCGGTCTGGCTGGCCCCGGTCCAGGTCGAGGTGATTCCCATCGCCGAGCGCCACAACGACTACGCCGGGCGGCTGGTCGCCCGGTGCGCCGCCCGGGGCTTGCGGGCCGCCGCCGACCTCCGCCGGGAGAAGCTCGGCTACAAGATCCGCGAGGCCGAGAAGCACAAGGTCCCGTTCATCCTGGTCGTCGGGGACAAGGAAGCCGAGGCCCAAACCGCCTCCCTCCGCATCCACGGCCGGGGCGACAAGGGAACCGTCGAGATGGACGCCTTTATCGACAAGGCCAAATCGATCGACGACCTCCGGTCGTTGACGATCGCATATTGAATCGAGAACTTCAAGGAGGACGACCATCTTAAGACGACACCCAACGCCGCCGCCGGTCAGGCAGAGACTGCACCGGACCAACGAAATGATCACCTACCGGGAGATCCGGGTGATCGACGAGGACAAGAAACCCCTCGGGGTCATGTCCGCGTCGGAAGCCCTGGCCGTCGCCCGGCAACGCGGGCTCGACCTCGTCGAGATCGCGCCGCAGGCCCAGCCCCCGGTTTGCCGGGTCATGGACTATGGCAAGTTTCTGTACGAGCTGCACAAGCGGGACCACGAGGCCAAGAAACACCAGAAACAGGCTTTGCTCAAGGAGATCAAATTCCGGCCGAAGATCTCGATTCACGACTACACCTTCAAGCTGAAGCACGTCCAGCGCTTCCTCGAGGAGGGGAACAAGGTCAAGATCACGATCATGCTCCGCGGCCGGGAGAAGTCGCGCCCGGAGATGGGCGTGGCCGTGCTCAACCGGGTCGTGGCCGAATGCGCCGGGTTGGGGAAAGTGGACGGCGACCTGAGGAAAATGGACTGGGCCGTCTCGTCGGTGATCGTCCCCATCAAGACAGGAGGAAAAGATGCCAAAGTTAAAGACCCATCGGGGAGCCAAGAAAAGGTTCTCGGTGACGGCGGGAAAGAAAATCCTGCACAGCAAAGCGAACAAACGACACATCCTGACCAAAAAAAAGGCGAATCGAAAGCGTAACCTCGGAAAGATCGGGATTGTGGACAAGACCAACCGTCGGGCCGTCAAAGAGATGATGCCCTACGAGTTCTGAGGAGATTTTCCATGGCGCGAGTCAAACGCGGAACAAAGAGACACAACAAGCGGGCGAAAGTCCTGGGTCTGGCCAAGGGCTACTGGGGCGCGAAAGGTTCGAATTACCGGACGGCCAAGGAAGCGGTCGAGAAGTCGCTTCTCTACGCCTACCGCGACCGCCGGGCGAAAAAGCGCGATTTCCGGGGCCTCTGGATCATTCGGGTCAAGGCGGGGGCCATGGCCAACGGCTTGACCTACAGCCGGTTCATCCAGGGCTTGAAGAAGATGAAGTGCGACCTCGACCGGAAGGTTTTGGCCGAGATGGCCGTCAACGCCCCCGAGGCGTTCGGCCGCGTCGTCGCCCAGGCCAAGGACGCCCTTGCCTGACCTGCCGGCCCTTCGGGCCTCGATCGAGGCCCATCGTTCGAAGCTTGCGGACGAGTGTGCCGCAGTCCGGACGCCGTCCGACCTCGAAGAGCTCCGAAACCGCTACCTCGGCCGTAAGCGGGGTTTCGTCATGCTGCTGTTCGAGGAAATGAAAACCCTCGACCCGGCCGAGAAACCCGCCGCGGGACAGCTCCTCAACGAGTGGAAGAGGGATGTCCAGGAGAATCTGGCCGCCGTCGAGGCGGGCCTCCTGACACCGGTCCAGGCGGGCCCCCGGGAGGACCCGACCCTGCCCGGCGAACGGCGGCCGTTCGGGGCGGCCCACCCGCTCCGAATCTTCCAGCGGGAAATCGAATCGATCTTTATGGAGATGGGGTTCGGGATCGAGGACGGGCCGGAGATCGAGACCGATTACTACAACTTCGAGGCCCTCAACTTCCCGCCCAACCATCCGGCCCGGGACGACTGGGACACGCTCTACATCAACGACAACCTCCTCCTCCGGACCCATACCTCGCCCGTCCAGATTCGGGTCATGGAGAAGCGCAAGCCGCCGATCCGGATCATTATCCCGGGCAAGGTCTACCGCCGGGAGACGCCCGACCCGACCCACGCGGCGATGTTCTTCCAGGTCGAAGGGCTGGTCGTGGACCGCAACGTCACCTTCGCCCATCTCAAAGGGACGCTCGAACACTTCCTCCGGCGACTGTTCGGCGACAAGCTGAAAGTCCGCTTCCGGCCGAGCTTCTTCCCGTTCACCGAGCCCTCGGCCGAAGTGGACATCGAGTGCCTGGCCTGCGGTCAGAAGGACCCCGCCTGCCGCGTCTGCGGCGGCACCGGCTGGAAGGAGATCCTGGGCAGCGGGATGGTCGACCCCCAGGTCTTCAAGAACGTCAATATCGACCCCGAACAGTATTCCGGCTGGGCCTTCGGCCTGGGCATCGACCGGGTGGCCATGTTCGCCTACGGCATCCCGGATATCCGGTATTTCTACGACAACGACCTTCGTTTCAACCGACAGTTCCACCTCAAATGAAAATCAGTCTGGATTGGCTCAAGGAATTCGTCGATGCGCCTGTCTCTCTCCGGGGGCTTCTCGACCGGCTGACCGGAATCGGCCTCATCTGCGAGGAGTGGACGGAAACGCCCGAAGGCGACACGGTCCTGGATATCGAGACGTACGCCAACCGGCCCGACACCCTCGGCCACCTGGG
>JAFGEN010000365.1 GCA_016931595.1 Candidatus Aminicenantota bacterium
GGAGTTACGGCTTGGGGCCGCCCCCATCATAAGTAACTTTCGCCCACTCGGCAAGAAAAATGTTCGCCATCATCCGAAGGTCCGATAGGAACGGCGCCTCCGTAAGATCCACCCCGGCAGTAAGCGGCTATTTCTTCCGGTCGGCTCCGAGCATGGGGACGAACCGGACCAGGGTGATTTCCTCTTCGACAGGCTTCCCCTCGACCTTGCGGACACGGACGAGCCGCTGGACATCGTCCGTCTCCCCTACGGGAATGACCAGGCGGCCGCCTTCGGCCAATTGGGCCAGCAGGGACTCGGGCACCCGGCGGGCGGCGCAGGTGACGATGATCCCGTCGAACGGCGCTTCCTCGGGCCAGCCGAAAAATCCGTCTCCCGCCCTGACCTGAACATTCACATAACCGAGTTTCTTCAACAGGGCCGCGGACGCCGCCGCCAGTGCCGGGTGGTATTCGACCGAAAAGACGCTGGAAACCAGGGAGGAAAGAACGGCCGCCTGGTACCCCGACCCTGTTCCAATCTCGAGGACTTTCTCCTTCCCCCGCAGTTCCAGGCACTGAGTCATCAGGGCGACGATGTACGGCTGGGAGATTGTCTGGCCCTCGGCGATCGGCAGGGGATAGTCTTCGTAGGCCAGATTGCGGGATCCGGGGTCGACGAAAAGATGCCGGGGCACGGTCCCCATGACCTCTAAAACCTTCTTGTCCTTGATATCGCGGGAAGCCAGCTGGTCTGAGATCATCGCCCGGCGCCGCCGGGCAAAGGCATCTTCCTCCGTCTGAACCTCGGCCGGCCTGCGGTCCGGCCGCCCGGAACAAAAGAACAACCCGGCGATCGCCAGTGCCACAAAACCAGCCGCCAGCCCCTGTCCCATGCGGATATTATAACCTGAATGCTTCACAAGTCGAGACAACCGCGAACTTCTCCGCTCCGCATCGCCGGACCGTGAAAATTCCCGGTAAAAAGAGGGAAGAGACCCCTTCAGAAAACGTCTAAAAACGTGGAGGTCGTTTTTTGTTACGCTATTCTTCTGTATTTTCCCCAGGAGGTCATCAAACGACATGCGCCATCGTATCCTGATATCCGCCGTCGCGCTTCTGGCGGTCTCAATCCTCCCGGCCCGCGCGGCCCGGGAGGAGGACGTCTTGAAGCTGTCCCTTCAGGAGTGCATCCAGAAAACCCTGAAAAACAACCTCGGCCTGGCTGCCGAAATCCTCTCTCCAAAAATCGCCGAGGCCGACCTGGCCCAAGCCAACGAGAGGTTCATCCCCACGCTGGCCTTCTCCTACAGCCGCCAGGACAATATGTCCGCCTCGTATTCGTTCCTGGATGCCGCCGGAGCGGCCGTGTCCACCCTTCAGAACAGCTACTCGTCGCAGCTTTCACAAACCCTCCCGACCGGGGGCTCGCTGTCCATGAGCCTCGATGGAGGAAAATCGGACACGACCCGGCAGTTCCAGACCATCAACCCGCGTTTTTCCAGCACCCTGCGCTTTAACTTTTCCCAGCCCCTGCTCAAGGATTTCGGCTGGAAAATCAGCCGCCGAAACATCATCCTGGCCCGGAACAACCGCGACGCCTCCGAATACGGCCTCAGTGAAACAATGGAGGAATACGTTTACCGGGCGAAAAGCGCCTACTGGAGCCTGGTCTATACCCGGGAAAACCTGGACGTCCGCCGGAAATCGCTCATCCTCGCCCAAGAGCTCCTGGAGCAGAACAAGGCCGAAGTCGAGGCCGGCACCCTGCCGCCCATCGAAATCCTTACAGCCCAGGCGGACGTCTCGACGCGCGAAGCCGATATCCTCGAGGCCGAGGCGGCCGTCCGAAACAGCGAAGACCTCCTGAAAACGCTGATCAACCTCCAGGCGGAAAATTCCCAAGCCAACCTGGTCCACATCGAACCAACCGACTCCCCCTCCGTTTCCAAGCCCCAGGTCAGCCTCGACGAAGCCCTTCACGAAGCATACGAGAACCGGCCGGACCTCCAGGCCACTCGGGTTCGCCTCGGGTCCAGCGAGTTCAATCTGGCCTATGCCCGAAACCAGCTCTTCCCCGACCTTCGCCTTACCGCTTCCTATTGGAGCCCGGGCATTTCGGGAACCCAGATCCTCTACGAAAACGGAAACGCCCTGTCCGGAAAGATCATCGGAGTGGTCCCGGCCGGGGGCGATCAGGCCATGAAAGACGCCTTCGCTTTCAAGTACAAGAACTGGTCCGTCGGGCTGAGCCTGAGCCTCCCCCTGGGCGCGATTTTTTCCCGGGCCGAAGTGGCTTCCGCCAACCTCGAGCTCGAGCAAGCCCGGCTTCGGCTGCAAAACCAGGAACAGCAGATCTTCCTCGAGATCCGAACGGCCGTCCGAATGGTCGAAACCAATTACCTTCGAATCCAGGCCTACCGGGTCGCCCGGGAAAACGCGGCCAAAAAACTCGAGGCCGAGCAGGAAAAACTGAAAGTCGGGCTGAGCACCAATTACTTCATCCTTCAGTACCAGCGGGACCTGGCCACGGCCATGATCAACGAACTCAAATCCATCGTCGATTACAACGTCTCCCTGGCCGCCTTGTACCGGGCCCAGGGCAGGGGCCTGGAAATGGAACGCGGTTCGCTTCCGGAAGACAATCCCGGTCAGACCGCCTTCGAAAAGCGGCCCTGACCTCGAGGAATCCCCCTCTCCATGAACAATCACACCCCCCAAACGAGGACCGACATGCCGAAATCATCGATCGCTCAAACTCTCCGGCGGGCCAAGCTCCCGGTTCAAATCGCCCTGGCCGCCGCCCTGATCCTGATCGGATGGGGCGTCTACGAGGTTTTCTTCGCAAAAAGCGGCAGCAGTGGAGGCGGGCCGCGCGGCATCACCGTCGCCGTCGAAACCGCCCCGATCAACCGCGGTCCCATCCAGGACCTGGGCCTGTTTTCCGGAACCCTGATTCCCAAAACGAGTTTCACCGTCGCGACCAAAGTCTCCGGCAAAGTCCGCCAGCTCCTGGTCGATATCGGCGACACCGTCCGCCAAGGCCAATTGGTCGCCGTCCTCGAGGATGAAGAATACCGGCAGCAGGTCATTCAGGCCGAGGCCGACCTGCGTGTCGCCCAGGCCAACCTGGCCGAGGCCAAGAGCTCAATGGAAATGATCAACCGGGAGCTCGAACGAATCCGTTCGCTCCATGCCAAGGGCTACCAGTCGGATTCCCAGCTGGATACGGCCGTCAGCCGGTACGAGGCCCAGGAAGCCCAGTACAAGGTGACCCAGGCCCAGGAGGCCAACCGGACGGCCGCCCTGGAAACAGCCAAGCTCCGCCTCTCCTACACCCAGATCCGGGCGTCCTGGGAACGGGGCAGCTCGCTCCGCTACGTCGGCGAGCGGTTCGTGACCGAAGGGTCGATGCTCTCGACCAACGGCGCCATCATGTCGATTATCGAGCTCCATCCGATCACGGCCGTGATCTTCGTTTCCGACCGGGATTCCTACCGCCTCGAACCCGGCCAGGAGACGGCCATTCTCAGCAGCGCCTTCCTTGACGACTCCTTCATCGGAAAAGTGGCCCGGATGTCGCCGATGCTGAACGAAACCTCCCGCCAGGCCCGAGTCGAAATCGAGATCCAGAACCCGGACGGCCGGCTGAAACCGGGTATGTTCATCACCGCCCAGGTCGAATACGTCAAGAAGGACGACGCCGTCCTCGTCCCAGTCGGCTCGATCGTCCAGCGCAACGGCAAGTCCGGGATCTTCCTGGCCGATAAGGAAACCAGGAAAGCCGTGTTCGTCCCGATAAGAACCGGGATCACGGCGGGCGATTGGGCCGAGATCGTCGACCCCTTGCCCCTGACCGGCGACGTCGTCACCCTCGGTCAGCATCTCCTCGAGGACGGCACCGGCCTCATCCTTCCCCAGGTCAACGGCGAGCCCGATATCAAGAAGCCGGCCGGGAAACCCGTCGGCAAGCAAGGCCCCGGAGGCAAGCCATGACCATTTCCGAATTCTCCATCCGGAGGCCTGTTTTCACGGTGATGCTCACCCTGGTGGTCATCGTCATCGGAGCGGTGGCGCTGAGCCGCCTGCCCGTCGACCTGATGCCGGAGATCACCTACCCAACGGTCAACGTCAACTGCTCATACGAGAATACGGGGCCCGAGGAGATCGAGGAGCTCATCACCAGGCCGATTGAGGAAGCCATGAGCGCCGTCCCCGGCGTCGAGGAAGTCTTCTCGACATCATCGGAAGGCAGCAGCTCGGTCCGGATCACGTTCGACTGGGGCACCGACCTGGACGCCATCTCCGACGATGTCCGGGAGCGGCTCGACCGGATCATTCGGCGGCTGCCGGAGGATGTCGACCGGCCCACCCTTCGCAAGTTCGACCCGGCCCAAATGCCCATTCTCCAGATCGGCGTTCTCAGCAACCTGGACCCCCTTCAAACGCGGCGGATCATCGACGAGCAGATCGTCTACCGCCTCGAGCGCGTCCCCGGAGTCGCGTCGGTCGACGCCATGGGCGGGCGGGAACGCGAAATTCAGGTCAACTTGGCGGCCGACAAGGTCAAGGCTCTGGGCATCCCGGTGGACACGATCACCGCCAAGCTCCGCCAGGAGAACCTCGACCTGCCGATCGGCCAGATCGAGAAGGGCAATTACGAGGTCCTCCTCCGGATTCCCGGCGCCTTCACCAACCTCGACCAGATCCGGGAAACCGTCGTTGCCTTTAAAAACGGCTCGCCCATTCGGGTGAAGGATATCGCCACAGTCGAGGATACCTTCCGCAAGATCACCAGGGTCGTCCGGATCAACGACACGCCCGGCACGAGGATCGCCATCAACAAGCAATCGGGCGAGAACACCGTGGCCGTGGCCGAGGGGATCAAGAAGGAGCTGGCCCGGATTCAGGAAGACATCCCCCAGATCCAGCTGATCCTCGTGACGGACAGCGCCAAGTACATCCAGCGGGCCATCAAAAACGTCGGCTCTTCGGCCATGTACGGAGGACTTTTGGCCGTCTTTGTCCTTTTGTTCTTCCTGGGCAACGTTCGAAGCACCCTGGTCATCGGGGCGGCCATTCCCATCTCGATCATCGGCACGTTCGCCTTGATCTATTTCGGCGGCTTCACCCTCAACATCATGACCCTGGGCGGGCTGGCCCTGGGGGTTGGGATGATGGTCGACAATGGGATTGTCGTTTTGGAGAATATCTACCGTCTCCACGAGGGCGGGATGCCGATCCGTGAGGCCTCGGCCCAGGGGAGCAGCGAAGTCACCTCGGCCATTTTCGCCAGCACCCTCACGACCGTCGCCGTCTTCATGCCCATGGTCTTCATCCGCGGGATGTCGGGGATCCTGTTCAAACAACTGGCCTATGTCGTCAGTTTTTCCCTGGTTGTCTCCCTCTTCGTCGCTCTGACCCTGGTTCCGATGCTCTGCAGCCGTTACCTGAAGGTGGAGCACGTCGAACACGGGAACATGCCGGGCTTTCATGTCAAGTTCGTTCGGTTGACCCGGGGGGCCGTGGCGAAGTTGGAAACAATCTACCGGCGCCTGCTGGGATATTCGCTCAATCATAAAGCCGTGATCCTGGGAACCGCCCTCGCCCTGCTGATCGTGAGTCTCTTCCTCATCAAGGTCGTCGGAAACGAGTTCATGCCGGCGACCGACGAGGGGGAGGTCCGGGTGAGCGTGGAGATGGAGGTCGGGACCAAGCTGGCCATCATGGACGAAAAAATCAAGGCCGTTTCGGCCATCATCCGGGAAAAGGTCCCCGAAATGACCAGCATCGAGGAAGCGGCCGGGGGCGGCGGCTGGCGGAGCGGCGGCAACACCGGCAACGTCACCGTCAAACTCGTCCCCAAGACCGAACGCCGGCGGTCGAGCGAGCAGGTGGCCAACGACCTCCGCCGCGACCTGGCCCGGATTCCCGGGGCCATCATCCGGGCCCGGGCCAGCGGCGGCCAGCAAGGCATGGCGATGCGCGGCGGCGGCGGGACGGAACGTCTCCAGATCGAAATCCGCGGCTACGACCTGACCGTCGCCGAGGACTTGGCCCGTCAGGTCAGGAAAGTCGTCGGGGCCGTCCCCGGCGTGACCGATACGAGGATCAGCCGGGACATGGGAAATCCCGAGGAGCTCTTCGACATCGACCGGAAAACCGCGGCCGACATGAAGCTGTCGATCACCCAGATCGGGCGGACCATCCAGACAATCCTGATGGGCACACAGGCCACCACCTTCCGCGAGGGCGGTCGGGAATTCCGGGTTCTGGTCAAAATCAAGGACTCCGAGTACATGTCGACCGAGGAGATTCTGGACCTGACCATGAACAATTCCGAAGGCCAGCCGGTCGGCCTCCGCAACGTCGTCAAGGTCCGGTCCAGGAAGGGGCCGATCCGGATCGAAAGAAGGGACCGGGAACGCGTCGTCACCGTCTCGGGCGACATCGCCGACCGGGACATGGGTTCGGTCATCGCCGACGCCCGCCGGGGGCTGCGGACCGTTCCGACCCCCCCGAACTTCTCCATCAGTTTCACCGGGGACTATGAAGAGCAGCAGAAGTCTTTCCGGGAGCTCATGACAAGCATTATCCTCGCCTTGCTCCTGGTCTACATGATCATGGCCATGCTTTACGAATCCGTCCGCGACCCGTTCATCGTCATGTTCTCCGTTCCCCTGGCGGTGATCGGCGTCGTGCTGATGCTGTGGATCACCGGGACGACCTTCAACATGCAGTCCTATATTGGTTGCATCATGCTCGGCGGGATCGTGGTTAACAATGCCATCCTCCTGGTCGATTATACCAACCTGCTCCGACGGCGGGACAAAATGCCGCTCCGGGAGGCAATCATGGAAGCCGGCAGCCGCCGGCTACGGCCGATCCTGATGACGGCCTCGACGACCATCATCGCCATGGTTCCCCTGGCCCTGGCCTTCGGGGAAGGGGCGGAAGCCCAGGCCCCCCTGGCCCGGGCCGTCGTCGGCGGCCTGATCAGCTCGACCCTGATCACCCTGGTCGTGGTCCCGGTCGTCTATTACCTCTTCGAGCACCGGAAGAGCAACAAGGAAGAACCGGCGGCCTGAGATTTCGTTTTTTCCGGGGGGAGGATGTTCCTCCCCCCTTTTTCTTTTCTGGTTCTCTTCCAATTCGTGCGGGTAAGGATTTTCGGGAATATGACGGCCTCCAATCTACCCACACAATATGGAAGAGAGCCTCTTTTCTTTAGAGCTGAAAACAGTAGGAGAATTTCACCAGAAAGACGTTTTCCGGGTGGGTATCGAAGAGGCCTTGGAGGTCGCGCCCGAAATCGAAGGCCCCGGTCGGCAGAAAGCCCGTCCGGCCCTGAGACCAGACCACATAAAGGGCCGAGCCGGGGATGTATTCCCAGCGCAGGACGAGGTTGCTCCGGAACTGGCGGAAATTGAAGTCGGGCGCGCCGAAGGAATAATCGACGACCCCGTCCCGGTTCTCGTCCACTTGGTAGGACGATGACGTCGGGTTGAAGACCGCCTCGCTCCCGTAGAGCCTATAACGGTCGTTGTCATTTTTCGCCCGGGAATTCAAGATCCGCTTGAAATCGCGGTAGGCCCCGGCCGAGACGAATGGCATGCCGTAGTACTGGATGGTCAGGTCCGGGCTCAGGCAATAGGTCAAACGCAGGGTCAGAGCCAGGGTCTCCTGGTCGATCGTTCCAAAAATATACCGTGTCTCGTTCCCGAAAGCCCGCGTCCCAACGTACTGGAGGATGGTGTGGGTTTTGGAATAGGAGGGGGAGAGGGACACGTTGAAGGCCGGGCCGGGGATGACGGTCAGGCTCGGTGTCAGGCCCCAGGAGGTCATGTCCCGTCCGCCCCGGTGGACGGCGTTGCCGGAAAGCGAAAAGCGGACCTTTTTCCGGGAATCGGTCTGGACGAACAACCAGGCGCTGTCTCCCGACGGCCAGAACAAGGAAGGGCCGCCGCGCAGGGCTGAAGAAGAGAGGACCGAACCCTGGGGGTTGTATCCGAACCCGACAAACCAATAATTTTTCAGATTGAGGTTGAAATTGACGTTTCCACCCTTGAAGATGTTCTCTCCGCCGAAGTTGTAGCCCGTCCAGCCGTTGACATTCACGTTGAAGCTGCGGAACGGACCGAACGGCTCGGTGATTCTGTATCCCGCCCAGAGATAAGACATGAGGACGTCGGTCTGCCGGAGATAGCCCATGTCATTGAGTTCAAGCTCCGGCGACCGCCAGGTCACTCCGGCGACATACATCCACCGGCCGCCGCCTTGCTTGCCGATTTCAAAACTGCCGCCCGTCCCCGAAAGAGACATCCGGCCCGGATCGACACTGAGGTACCCGGCGTCCGGCCGCTGGAAATAGTGGACCGGCGAGATCTGGGTGCCGAGGATCGACTCGGAAGTCCCCTGGACGTGGCTGGTCACGGCTTTGAAGCTCAAATAGTAATTCCGATTCCCCCAACTGTGGGAAAAATCGATGCCCCCGGAATAGGCGGCCCGGTGGAGGGCGTCGTATGCCCCGCCGTCACGCTCCCGGTTGACCGCCGTGACCATGGCCCCCAGGACCGTGGCTCCCCCATTCCAATCCTTCTGGGCCCGAAGGGCGAAGTAGTTCGTCAGGGGTTCGACGACGGCGTTGCCCTCGGCCCCGGCCGAAAAGGTGGCTGCGCGTTCCCGGGCCGTGACGCTGTTCAACACGCCGATGGAGAAGCCCGACTTGGTCTTACCGGTCAGCTTGAAGGCTCCCAGAATCGTCGTGGCCGCGGGCATCTCCATGTACCCGTCGACGGCCGGAGAAAGCTGGGGGTAGCGCCCGATGCGGCGGGAATAGAAGAGGTTGTCGTCGGCGAAGTCGCCGTCGCCGCCCATGACCTGGTAATCGAATATATTCCGACCCTCGACAAAAAACGGCCTCTTTTCCTGGTAGAACGTCTCATAGGCCGTCAGGTTGACGACGGAGGGATCGGCCTCGACCTGGCCGAAGTCGGGATTGACGGTGAAATTCATGGTCAGGTCGCTGGTCAAACCGATCTTGCCGTCCAGGCCGCCCATGAGCGTTTGGTCATGTCCAGTGGCGAAGGGATTGCCCGGAACCGACCGGGCCGACAGCAGGCTTCCGACGGCATATGGCATGATCTCGACCTGGCGGGGCGAGGCCAGGTCCTCGAGACCGCGAAGGTCGCCGAACAGGTGGACGAAACCGGGGGCGTTTCGGGGAATCAGCTGCCAATCCGATGTTTCGTTGGCCCGGAAGAGAAACCGGCGAACCTGAAGACCCCAAACCTGATCGTCCTTGACTCCGTACCGAAGCTGGGAAAAGGGAATGCACATCTCGGCCGTCCAGCCTTGGGAATCGGAAGAGACGGCCGTATCCCAGATCGGGTCCCAGCTCATGTCTTCCTCGTCGCCGTTGGATTGGCCGTTATTGACCAGGAGCTGGTCGGACTTGACCCCGGCGGCGTTGACGCTGAAAACAAAAGCCGTCAACCGGTCGTAGAGGCTGTCGAAACCGATCGTGACCGTGTCGCCCCCGGCATTGTCCCGCCGGGACAGGCGTTTCTCGATCGAATCGGGCCGGGAATCATGGGCCCGGATGCCGATATAAATGGACTTGTCGTCGTACAGGATCTTGAAGGAGGTCTGCTCCGACGGCTCGCGTCCCTCGTAGGGATCCCGCTGGATAAAACCGCTTTCCCAGGACGCCCGGTCCCAGCACGCTTCGTCGATTCTTCCGTCAATGACCGGGGCCGGATCCCCCGCCCGGACGGTCCGGTAGGCTTTCCGGACCGGTTCGACTGAGTTCCCGGCCTGATCCTGGGGAAGGGCAAGTTCGGTCGAAAAGAGAAAAAGGCCGAGAAGGCCGGCGATTCCATATTTTGCGCGCAGCGTTTGATTCACGATCGTCATCTCCGGGCGAAAATTAAAGGTTCAACTGGGAATACGCTGAAAGGAGAAAAAGGTTGACGGGAACTTTCCCTACCGGCCCTGCGTATTTTCGGGTGACGGAATGGAGAATCGGGAGCACGGGTTCCCGCCGGAGGATGCGATGAAACGACTGCTGAACGCAAGATACACCCTGGCCGCCCTGGCCGGGCTTCTCCTCGTCCCAGCGGCCTTTCCGGCCCTGAAAACTCTTGAGCTGCCCCTGGCCAAGAAAGCCCCGGTCATCGACGGAAAGCTCGAGAGCGGGGAGTGGGACGGGGCTTACACGATGACCGAGTTCAAGACCTTCCAGCCGGATTTCGGAAAGGACCCGAGCCAGAAAACGGAAGCCTATTTCCTGTACGATGCGCATCACTTGTATTTTGCCTTCCGCTGTTTCGACACCGAACCTTCCAAGATTAAAGCATCCCTATCGAAGCGGGACGACATGTTCGCCGACGATTTCGTCGGGGTCATCCTGGATACCTACAACACGATGCAGAGCGGCTACGGCTTCCTGGTCAATCCCCTGGGCATCCAGGGAGACGGCATGATGGGCATCAACGGCGACCTCCAGGGCGACCAGGACTTTGTCTGGGACAGCAAGGGACAAATCGACGATCAAGGCTGGATCGTCGAGTACCGGATCCCGCTCCAGAGCATCCGGTTTCCGGCCGGTGAAACCATCACCTTTCGGGTCGGTTATTTCCGCCAGTTCGTCCGAACCTCGGAGGTCGCCAGCGCCCCGGCCATCTACCCCGACAAGGGCAGCATCATCGCCCAAACCCAGCCCATCGTCGTCTCCGGCCTGAAATTCAAACGGGTCGTCGAGCTGCTGCCGGCGGTCACCTACAGCAACCGCCTGGCCGCCGACGGCGGCGAGCTGCGGCGCGACGAGCGGCTGACCGACCTCAGCCTCACGGGCAAAGTCGGACTGACGACGGACCTGACTTTGGACGCGACGCTCAATCCCGATTTCAGCCAGGTCGAAGCGGACGCCGGCCAGGTCGACGTCAACCTCCGATACCAGCTCTATTACCCGGAAAAGCGGCCCTTCTTCCTGGAAGGCAACGAGATCTTCGCCATTTCCGGAAACACCGAGGAGGCGCCTCTCTACGCCCTGTTGCACACACGGACGATCGCCGACCCCTCGTTCGGCTTCAAGCTGTCGGGAAAGTTGGGCCTGAAGAATTCCATCGCCGGCATCTTCGCCCGGGACAATCAGCCCGAAGCGGCCGATGCCCATCCGTCTTTCTCCATCTTCCGGATCAAGCACGCCCTGAAAGACGATTCTTATGTCGGAGGCTTCTATACGGGCCGGTATTCCGAAGGCGGATACAACCAGGTCGGCGGAGCCGACGGCCGCATCAGACTCAGCCCGACGGCAACAACCGAATTCCACCTCTTCGGTTCGTTTACGAAAAATCCGGACGGCGGTTCGATCGAGTCCGGACACGCCTTGGGACTCCGCTACAATTGGGGAAACCGCAAGGCCATGGTGGATCTCGGCTACCAGGACATCTCAAAAGATTTCCGGGTTGACACCGGATTTCTCACCCGGACGGGCATCCGGCGGCTGGCGGCCTTCGGGATGCTGATGTTCTACCCTGAGTCCAAGTTTTTCCAGCGGATCGAACCGTTCTACTGGTCCTACCACATCTACGACACGGCCTCGGCCATGTTAGAAACCTTCAATATTTTCGTCCTCCGCTTCTATCTCCCCGGCTCGACCCAGGTCCGCTTCGAAGGCATCTTGGCCAACGAAGTCTATGAAGCCCGCCGCTTCGAACGGAACGGTTACGGGGCGAGGTTTCAGACCCAGCTCACCAAGCATTTCTTCCTCAACGCCTTCTATCGACGGATGGGGTCCATCCTGTACGATCCGGACGATCCTCTTCAGGGCGACGGCAACCGGGCCAGCGCCGGGGTGAGCTTCCAGCCGACCGACCAGCTGGCGTTCCTCGTCGACCTGACCTATGCCGACTTCACCCAGCGCTCGGACAAGGCCAAGCTTTACGATTTCCTCATCGTCCGCAGCCACAACACCTTTCAAGTCAACAAGTATTTCTTCCTCCGGGCCATCGCCGAGTACAATACCTACTACAAGCGCTGGACGGTCGACACCCTGGCCTCCTTCACGTATATCCCGGGGACGGTCGTCTACGTCGGCTACGGCTCCGCCTTCGAACGCGTCCGCTGGGACGGGGAGGATTACATCGCCGGCGATAAATACCTGGAGACCAAGCGCGGATTTTTCTTTAAAGTCAGCTACCTCTGGAGATGGTAAAAGCGCTTTGCTTTTTCAATGAAAAGCGGTTATCTTTTCGCGGAAGAGAGAATCCCGAGGACAACATGCCTATCGCCTCACCGGCCGCCGCGAAAGGACTTCGCCCCCTTGTCTGCCTTCTCCTGATCGCCGCATGGGTCCCGTGGGGTGCGCAAACCGCTTCCGCGGCGGTCATCATCGACCACCGGCACACCGACCTGGCCCAGGTGCCGGCCGCTTGGATCAACCAGGCTAAGGCGAACTTGAGGATCGCCTACCAGCACACCTCCCACGGAAGCCAGCTTCCGACCGGCCTGAGCGCCCTTCGGGCGGCGCTGGGGTCTCCGTACGACTACACCTCATCATCGAGCGGGTATAACGCCGGCGTCTTTCTCAACGATTACGGCATCCCCGGAGCCTCGGACCTCGGCAATCCCAACCGGACGGCCTGGGAGGCGGCGACCCGCAACCTCCTCAACCGGACCGGCGGGTGCAACCGCAACGTGGTGATGTGGTCCTGGTGCGGACAGGCGTCGAGCGCGACAGCCAACGATATTCAGACCTATCTGGGGCTGATGAACCAGCTGGAGCAGGATTTCCCCGGCGTCATCTTCGTCTATATGACCGGCCATCTGGACGGCACAGGGGAGGCCGGAAACCTCCATCAGCGGAACGAACAGATCCGGGCGTTCTGCCGGGACAACAACAAGGTCCTGTTCGATTTCGCCGACATCGAGAGCTACAATCCCGACGGCGCTTATTTCCTCAACCTCGGGGCCAATGACGCCTGCAATTACAGCGGGGGGAATTGGGCCACCCAATGGCTGGCGGCCAATCCTGGAAGCGTCCTGGCCCAGATCGCGAGCATCTGCGGAAGCTGCGCCCATTCCGAGCGCCTGAACTGCGTCCTTAAAGGCCGGGCCCTGTGGTGGCTCCTGGCCCGGCTGGCAGGCTGGGACGATTCGGGCGCGGCCGCAACCATCGCCCTGACTTCGCCCAACGGCGGGGAACATTGGGTCGGCGGCTCAACCCACGATCTTGTCTGGACGACGACCGGGTCGGTCTCCGACGTGAAAATCGAATACTCCTCGGACAACGGCGCGGCCTGGACGACGGTCGCAGCCTCGACGCCGAATACCGGCTCATACTCCTGGATGCTTCCGGCGGTCGATTCGGCCGCCTGCCTTGTCCGGGTCAGCGATGCGGCGACAGGCTCGCCCGCCGACGCGAGCAACGCGCCGTTCACCATCGCCGTCACGGCGCCGATCATCGGGCTGTCTCGGACCCAGTTGAATTTCGGGGCGGAGCGAGGCCGGAGTCCGACGCCTGTGGAAACCGTCTATGTCACCAATCCCGGGACCGGAACGCTGGGCTGGACGGCGGCGGCCTCCGAGTCCTGGATTTCCGTCGCTCCAAGCAGCGGGACCGGCGCCGGCATCCTGACGATCGGCATCACAGACAACAGCCTGTCGCCGGGGTCTTACATAGGAACGGTCACCGTATCCGACCCGGCCGCGGCGACGCCGTCACGGGCCGTCGCCGTTCATTACATCGTCTATTCGACCGGAACGAGCGGCCCGCCCTTCGGCGCCTTCGACACGCCGATCGGCGGAGCATCCGTCCGCTCGTCGATCCCGGTGACAGGCTGGGCCCTGGACAATGTCGGGCTTCAGTCGGTCAAAATCTACCGGGGGACCGGCCTTTCCGACCGGGCCTATATCGGGGACGCGGTCATCGTCGAAGGAGCCCGGCCGGACGTTGAGGGCGCCTATCCCGCCCATCCCCAGAACGGCAAGGCCGGCTGGGGATACATGCTGCTGACCAACATGCTGCCCTTCGGCGACGGCCCTTACACCCTCCTCGCTTACGCGACCGACCTGTACGGACGGGAAACATTCCTCGGGAGCAAGATCGTTGCCGTCGATAATGCCGGCGCCGTCCTGCCTTTCGGGGCCATCGACACGCCCTCCCAGGGTGGAACGGCCTCGGGGACCGATGAACTCAACTTCGGCTGGGTCCTGACTCCCCAACCGAACATGATTCCGTTCGACGGCTCGACGATCCTGGTCTGGGTCGACGGCTTGCCTCTCGGGCATCCGGTCTACAACAATTTTCGGGCGGATATCGCCGGGCTATTCCCGGGATACGCCAACTCAAATGGAGCCGTGGGATATTATCACTTGGACACTTCGGGCTACGCCGACGGAGTCCACACGATCGCCTGGAGCGCGGTGGACTCGGACGGCAACACCGACGGAATCGGAAGCCGGTATTTCACCATTCAGAACTCGGGCGGATCTCCCGGGGCGCCCGGGGCCGAGGACCGCGGTCAGGGGTCCGGATGCGAAATCAGCGGTGTTCCGACAGACGGGGGATCGCCGATGTACATCAAGCGCGGTTTCGACGACGGCCGGGCCGCCGAAGCCGTTTTCCCCGGCCCCGACGGCTGGGTCCGGGCCGAAGCGCAGGCCGTTTCGCGAATCGTCCTCTCCCTCAGGCCTGAACCGTTTGAAGATAAAGAAGAGCGCCTGGACCAGGCCCGCCGGATTCGGAGGGACGCGGCCGAGACCGCCGCGGGAAGAGCGCGTTACGCCGCTTGCGCGTTGGTCGACGGCAAGCCTCGGCCGCTGCCTATCGGGGCGTCATTCGACGCCCACAACGGCCTTCTTTTCTGGCAGCCGGGGCCGGCCTTTTTCGGCGAACACCGGTTTGCGGTCATCGACCGGCTGGCGGGGACGACGAGACTGGTCGCCGTGACGATACGCTAGGCGACCTGTCCCCGACACTTTACGCGAACCTAAGTTTTTTTAGACCCGCTCCCATTGGGGGACAGGGCTTCGACCTGTCCCCGACAC
>JAFGEN010000081.1 GCA_016931595.1 Candidatus Aminicenantota bacterium
CCTTGCCGGCCGAAGGCGGCTGGAAATCAATCGGGATCGATGGGCGGCGGTCCGGCCGGTTCGGAAGGGTCCGGGCCTTTTCCCGTTTTTGGGAGCGTTTCCGCCCGGCGTTTTTTCCAAATGGCGTAGAGGAGGGCGGCCGGGATCTGGTAAACGGCGAAAATCACCGGGGCCAGAATCACCCCGTAGACATCCATCCGGGGGACAAATAGAAGGAGGAAACCCAGAAGCCCCGCGGCGGACAATGCGGCGGCGCACCAGGCGCCAAGGGCGGAAGGTCGATTCCCCATCGAACGGATCAGTCGAACGTGAAGCTCTTTTCCTGGAACAGGCGAAAACAGGCGTCGACGATGTCCGAATCGTACTGGGCGCCCTGCCCGCGCTTGATTTCGGCCAGGGCTTTTTCTATGCCCGGGGCCGGCCGGTAGGGGCGGTGCGAGGACATGGCTTCAACCACATCGGCGACGCTGATGATCCTGGATTCGAGGAGAATCTCCTCGCCCTTGAGATTGTTCGGGTAGCCGGTCCCATCCAGGCGTTCGTGGTGCTGGTAAACGATCTGGGCGATCGGCCAGGGGAACTCGATGTTTTTGAGGATGTCGTACCCGACCTGGGAATGGGTTCGGATGATCGACATCTCGATATCGCTGAGCTTTCCCGGCTTGCTCAGGATTTCGGCCGGGACGTAGATTTTCCCGATATCGTGGATATCGCCGGCCATCTTGACGCCCTC
This sequence comes from Candidatus Aminicenantota bacterium, assembly GCA_016931595.1. Classification (GTDB taxonomy): domain Bacteria; phylum Acidobacteriota; class Aminicenantia; order Aminicenantales; family UBA4085; genus JAAZPG01. The sequence goes on from JAFGEN010000081.1 coordinate 734, forward strand.
GATCCGGGCCTTGTCGAGCCGCATTTCCTCGGCGATGGCCGCCGACAGCTTGCTCACACGGTGCTGGTGGCCGGCCGTGTAGGGGTCGCGCATTTCGATGGTCAAGCCGATGGCTTGAATGGACCCGGCCAGGGCTTTCTGGTGGCGGGCGTAACTTTCCCGCAGCTCCTCCTCGGATTTTTTCCGGCTTCGGATGTCGCGGAAGATATAGACGCGGCCGAACATTTCTTCCTTCTCGCCGTGGATCGGAGAGATCGATTGCTCGATCGGAATGGCCCCCCCGTCCCGGGTCGCCAAGAGGCTCTCGTTGACGGTGACCTCGGCCGGCCCTTTCCCCTTCGCCGGCTTGTCCTGGACCGGGATTTGGAGAAAGCCGTCAAGCGGCTTGGCCAGGACTTCGGCCTGCTTCCAGCCGGTTAAAAACTCGGCCACCCTGTTCATGTACGTCACCCGGTTTTCCTGGTCGGTGACGATGACGCCGTCGCCGATGGACCGGAGGATCGTCGAAAGCCAGCGTTCGCGCTCGCGAAGCTTTTTTTCCATCTGGGCCTTGAAGAAGGCCATCTCGATGGTCGTTTGCAGTTCCCGTTCGTCGAACGGTTTGAGGATGTATCCGAACGGCTCGGTGACCTTGGCCCGCTGAAGGGTCGCCTCGTCGGCATAAGCGGTGAGATAAACGACGGGCAGGGAAAAATTCTCCCAGATATGCTGGGCGGCCTCGATCCCGTCGATCCGTCCCTTGAGGACGATATCCATGAGGATGATATCGGGCCGGGTCTTTTCGGCGATGACGATCGCCTCTTCCCCGGTTGAAACGACGGCCGGTACGGAGTAGCCGAGTCCGCGGACCATGTTGACGATGTCCTTGGCCACCAGGCTCTCGTCTTCGACAATCAGGATTTGAAGCTTTTTCATCTCACCCCTGAGCGTTTTTGAGGGTTTCGGCCAGGGCTTCCAGTGCCTTCTGGAGGAGGACTTCGGGGTCCTGGCCCGTTTGATCGGTCATGGTGACGCCCGAGAAGACGATCACCGGAACGGCATGGCCTTCGTGGTTGACGGGCTCGTCGAAGATGCCCAGGATCCGGCGTGCGGCGATCTGGGATTGCTCCTCGGTCTCGAGGTCGGGGAGGAGGATGATAAATTCCCCGCTCTCCAGCCGGGCCAGCGTGTCGCTCTTGCGAAGGATGCGCATGAGCCGCTCGGTCACGGCCGGGACGATGTCGATCGGAGCGAGGGGGACGCCGTCGACGAACGGCTCGGCCGGCAGGACGACGAAAGCCAGCAACCCGACCCGCTTGTGGTGGCGGTCTCCGAGATAGATGGATTTGCTCAGGTGGTCGAGAAAGAGAAACTTGTTCGGAAGGCCGGAGAGACGGTCGTGAATGGCCCAGAAGGCCGCCTGCCGTTCCTTCTCGTGCTTGTAGAAAGCCAGCTCGATGACGGTCTTGAGTTCCCGGAATTCAAACGGCTTGAGGAGATAACCGAGGGGGTCGGAGCTTTTGGCCCGGGACAAGGTCAGGTCGTCGGCATGGGCCGTCAGGTAGACGAATGGGATGCCCCATTCTTCCTTGATGATATTGGCGGCCTGGATTCCGTCGATCGGCCCCTTGAGGCGGATGTCGAGGAGGATCAGGTCCGGGGCCCGGTTCCGGATGACGGCCAGGGCATCTTCGGCAGACGAAACGATCGCCTGGACATCATACCCCAACTCGATCAGCATGTTGCTGATATCGTGGGCGACGAGAAATTCGTCTTCGACAACGAGGATTCTGGCTTTGGCCACGACAGTCCTCCTGCCCGAATTGTATATCACCCCGGGGGACAGAAGTCAAAGGCCCCCCTTGACCGGCCGGTGATCTCGTCCTATCCTGGGGGACGCGCGAACCATGGCGGCTTCCAGAGGAGGAATCATGAACAAAGCGCTTTTAATCGTCCTGGCGGGATTGTTCCTGGCGGCGGCTTCAGCCGATCCGGCTCTGGCCCAGGCCGGAAAGACCGAGACCCGGGATCTTTTGGTCAAGTCCCAGGTCGAAACGGCCGTCAGCCTGCTCCAGGCTGTCTATGGGAAGTATCAGAAAGGCGAAATGTCCCTGGAAAAAGCCAAACAGCTCGGGGCCGACCTTCTCCGTGAGCTGAGATACGGGACGGACGGCTATTTTTGGGCCGACACGACGGCCGGCGTCAATGTCGTCCTCTACAACCGGAAAGACACCGAGGGGCGGAACCGGCTGGAGGACAAGGATGCGAAAGGCTTCGCTTATGTCAAGTCTTTCCTGGAAAAAGGCAAGGCCGGCGGCGGATATGTCGAGTACCTGTTTACGAAGTTGGGAGACTCCGTCCAATATCCGAAGCGATCCTATGTCAAGCTCTTCGAGCCCTTCGGCTGGGTTGTCGGCTCGGGCTATTACTTGGAATAGGCCGTGAGGCGGCTCACCCTTGCCGGATTCCTCGGAATGCTGGAGGCCCTGATCGGTCTCAGCGCCCTGCCCAGCGGGATCATCCTGATGGTCTTTTCCGATGGAGAAAAGCTGAAGATGCCTCTTTCCATGCTTGACCGCACGCCGTTTCCCAACTTTTTCCTCCCGGGTCTCATCCTTGCTTCGGTCATCGGGCTCGGCCACGCCGTCGCGGCTGCGATGACTTTCCGGCGCCGCCGCCTTCGAGCCCCGGCCGGGGCGGTGATGGGTCTGGGATTAATGATCTGGATTTTCGTCCAGGTCAGCATGATCGGCGGCGGCCATTGGCTCCAGTATCTCTATTTTTTTCTGGGAACGGCTGAGACGGCCTTGGCGGTTCTCCTCTTGATGAAAACGGGAATTTCGGCGAAATCATTTCGATTTCAAAGCTCCGGCGATGAAAGTGAATGAAGAATGGAATTCTGCGAGACGGTATCTCGCTCCGTCTCGACTCGTGCATAATGCAGGTTAAGACTCTTTTGAATCGGGCGGAAAGGCGGCGCGGCCGCCCCGGGAATTTGTTGTATAATCGGCCCGCTTGACGGGCGGTTAGCTCAGCGGTAGAGCATCGGCTTTACACGCCGGTGGCCGCAGGTTCGAATCCTGCACCGCCCAGACCTATTGAGAGGGAACCCTTCTTGAGGGTTCCCTCTCAACGGTCGCTCCGCTCCCTGCTCACCCTCTGACGCCTAGCTCGCGGAGCGAGCCGGGGCAAATCCTACGCGACCCTTGGGAGCCAGGGCAAGGTGACATCACTCCATGACTCTTGTCAATCCGGCGCTGGATAACAAAGATTTATTTTATTTAATTGCAGGCACTTACCTCAGGCTTCCGTCCGCTCTCCGGAGAGCGGTCCGTCCC
>JAFGEN010000082.1 GCA_016931595.1 Candidatus Aminicenantota bacterium
AGAGATCTTGGAATAATACTTCGCCCGCTGGGATTCGGTGCAGTCGCCCCTTCCTCCTCCCAATCCCTTGAAGACGTCCTCGCAGGGATTCATCGCCGCCACCAGCATGAAAGCCGACGGGAAAGTCGCGCTGTACATGTTCCGGACGACCGAAACGGTCCCGTCCTCCAGCGGCTGGCGAAGGTCTTCCAGGACCTTGCGCCGGAATTCGGGAAGCTCGTCCAAAAAAAGCACGCCGAGATGCGCCAAGCTGACCTCCCCCGGTCTCGGGACCGCGCCCCCGCCGATCAGCCCGGCATCGGTCACCGTGTGATGAGGAGCCCGGAACGGCCGCCGGCCGACCGCCCCCCTTCCTTTCAAATATCCGGCGGCGCTGTAGACCTGGGTGACCTGGATGATCTCCTCGAAGGTCATCTCGGGCAGGATGGAGGGCAACCGACGGGCGATCATCGTCTTGCCAGAGCCCGGCGGGCCGATGAGGAGAACGTTGTGGGCCCCGGCCGCGGCAACCTCAAGGGCCCGTTTGACATGATGCTGCCCCTTGACCTCGGAGAAATCCGGGCCGGGCGGCGGCTCTTCGATCAGCTCGGCCGGGGTGAAACGGCAGCGCGGAATTTTAGCCGGGTCCTGAATGAATGCCGCGACCTGGGGAAGGTCCGACACGCCGAAAACGTCCAGGCCTTCGATCAAGGCGGCCTCTTTTTCATTGTCTCTGGGGATGACGATCCCCTTGAAATTCTTGGCCTTGGCCAGGATGGCCGCGGATAAAACACCCTTGACCGGCTTGATCCTCCCGTCCAAAGCCAGCTCGCCCAAAAACACATAATTTTTCAACGGCTCCGGCCGAATGATTCCCAGGTAGGCGAGGTGACCCAGGGCGATGGCCAGGTCGAAGGACGGACCCTCCTTCCTCCGGGCGGCCGGAGCCAGGTTGATCGTGACCTTATGGGAGGTGAAGTCATACCCGCAATTTTTCAAGGCGCCCTTGACTCGCTCCTTGCTCTCCCGGACCGAAGCGTCCGGAAGGCCGACCACGATGTAATCGGGCAGGCCGTTGCCGATATCGACCTCGACCTCGACAAGATAGGCCTCGACGCCCTGGAGGGCGGAGCTGAACGTTTTGATGAGCATGGAACGGGTCCAACCACCGGGAGAGACGGCGGAAACAGAGTTCCGTGTCACCTTTTCCCAATCGCCGAAATTTTCCGCAGGCCTCAGAACCGAGGCTGAATAAACATTTGTCACAATTTCATCGTATTCTCCCCGAGGTGCAGAATGAATAAAATCCTGTGTTCGATATTGACACTGGCCCTGTCCGGTTTTGGTCTCGCGGTCCAAGACCCGGCCCCGGCCGGGGCCAAGCTCCTCTCCCTGATCAAGTCCGATTCCTTCCGAGAAGCCGACCGGCTCGCCTCAACGCTCCTGAAAAACCCCGACATCGATCCCGCGACTTCGTCCCTCTGCGGCCTGGCCGTGCTCAAAGCCGGTCGGATCGAGGAAGCGGAGCGCATCCTGAAAACGGCCGTGGAACTCGCTCCCGGAAATCCGGAAGTTCATCTCGGCCTGGGACGGCTGGCCCGCATCCGGAACGACAATGACGCGGCTATCCCCCATCTTGAAAAAGCCGTCTTCTCCGCTTCTCTCCACGAGGAAGCCCTTCGTCATCTCGTGCGGGCGGTCAAGGAACGCGGCCGGACCGACGATCTTCGGCGGATTCGAACCCTGGCCGGAGAACGTTATAGGCGGGACGGTCAGTCTCTCCCGTCCTGGCTGGAGGATGCGTTTATCCAGGTCCAAGATCGCAAAGGGAAGCAACTCTACAGGATGGAAGGGCGATTCGAGAGCCTGTCTCTGCCCCTCGTTCTCCGCGACAACAACGCCCAATTCGGCCTGAGAATGGTCTCCCTCAAGATCAACGGCAAGAAGGAATATCCGTTCGACATCGACTCGGCCCTGGCCGACTTTCTGACGGTCAGCCCGCAATTGGCCGAGGAGCTCGGGCTTTCTCTAACCGGAAATGCAACGGCCACAGGCGTCGGCACGCGGGAGGCCCGAGTTCGGTTCGCCGTGCTCGATAAAGTCGAAATAGGCCCGGTCGCATTTTACGATGTGCCGGTCAGGGTCGCCGATATCCAGTCTTTCCGGGGCCGGAGGAAAGGCCTGCTCGGGACGGGCCTCCTCAAACGCTTCAATGTCACCATCGATTCCGTAAAAGAAAAGATGATTCTCTATCCCCTGGACCGGCCGGACCTTCTCGCCGCTGACATCGACCGAAAGGCCGTGGCCGCCGACATCCCCCTCTACATTTTCGACCAAACCGTCGTTGCCGCATCGGTCGGCGGCACCCCCGAGGCCCTCTATATCCTGGACTCGGCAGCAGCGACGAATCTTTCCGACAAGCCGTTTTTCGCCGCGCACATCCGTCCGAAACTCGAACCGGGACGCATCGTCCAGGCCGGAATTCAGGGGGCCGGAGGTCCTCAGCAAACCCTCCGTGTCGACGGCGTCTCGATCTCCCTCGGCCCGCTCGCCTTTCCCGCCCAGACCATTCACGAATTCGACATGAGCGCCCTGAACAAGATCGCCGGCCGCTACACAGCGGGGCTTCTGGGCAATCCGCTTCTTTGGCCCTACCGGGTCCACCTGGATTTCAAGGCCGGCCGGCTCATCCTCGAAAAGCGCTGAAAGACCCGCGGCCGGCGGATTGACGCGGCGGCGCGGCCTCCGGTATGATGTCCGCACCTTGCTGATTTCTATCCCGCCTTGGAGGTCGACATGAAAACTCGTTCCCTCGCCGTGAAAATCCTTATTGGCGCCATGACCCTGGCTCTTTCGGCTATTTTCGTCCCGCCGGACATGGGCTTTGCCCAGGCCAAGGGGAAACAGGCCCCGCCGAAGGAAACCGACCCATACGCCGGTCTCTCCCTCGGCGCCTTCCGGCTCCGGTCGATCGGCCCGGCCATCACCTCGGGCCGGATCGCGGACTTCGCCGTTGTCCCGGGAAAACGCCACGAATTCTTCGTGGCCTCCGCCTCCGGCGGCGTCTGGAAGACGGTCAACGCCGGAACGACGTTTACGCCCGTCTTCGAAACCCAGGGCTCGTATTCGATCGGCTGCGTCGTCCTCGACCCGTCCAACCCGAACGTCGTCTGGGTCGGAACGGGCGAGAACAACAACCAGCGGAGCGTCGCTTACGGCGACGGCATCTATAAATCCGAAGACGGGGGGATGTCCTGGAAACACCTCGGGCTGAAAAATTCCGAGCACATCGGGATGATCGCCATCGACCCCCGCGACACCGACGTCGTCTACGTCGCCGCTTACGGCCCCCTCTGGAGCCCCGGCGGAGACCGCGGGCTCTATAAAACCATCGATGGCGGAAAGAGCTGGGAAGCCGTCCTGACCATCGACGAAAACACCGGGATCAACGAGGTCCACTTCGATCCCCGCAATCCCGACATCCTCTACGCCGCAGCCCATCAGCGCCGCCGCCATGTCTTCACCCAGATCAGCGGCGGCCCCGGCTCGGCCGTCTACAAGTCCGTCGACGCGGGCAAGACTTGGACGAAGATCGTCCGGGGCCTTCCCGGCGGCGACTTGGGCCGGATCGGCCTGGCCGTCTCGCCCGTCACACCCAACCTCCTCTACGCCATCGTCGAGGCCCAGGAAAACCGGGGCGGCTTTTACCGCAGCCGGAACGGCGGGGCCTCCTGGGAACGGCGGAACGCTTACACCTCGAGCGGCAACTACTACCAGGAGATCGTCTGCGACCCCAAGGATCCGGACCGGGTCTATTCCATGGATGTCTTCATCCAGGTCACGGACAACGGCGGGGCGACCTGGGCCGACCTGGGCGACCAGAGCAAGCACTGGGACGCCCACGCTCTCTGGATCGACCCCCAGGATACGGATTATTACCTCACCGGAAACGACGGCGGCGTTTACGAGTCGTTCGACCGGGGCAAGAACTGGAAGTTCATGCCCAACCTGCCGGTGACCCAGTTCTACAAGGTCGCCCTCGACAACGCGATGCCCTTCTACAACGTCTTCGGCGGAACCCAGGACAATTACAGCTTTGGCGGGCCGTCCCGGACGATCAGCCAGCACGGAATCGTCAACGCCGACTGGTTCCAGACGCAGGGCGGCGACGGCTTCGAATCGGCCGTCGACCCCGAGGATCCGAATATCGTCTACGCCCAGTCACAGCACGGGAACCTCATCCGCTTCGACAAAAAGAGCGGCGAGAGCATGGCCATCCAGCCCAAGCCCCGAAAGGGCGAGGCCGATTACCGCTGGAACTGGGATTCGCCCCTGTTCGTCAGTCCGCACCTCCACACCCGCCTCTATTTTGCGGCCAATAAAGTCTTCCGGAGCGACGACCGGGGCGACTCCTGGACGGTCATCAGCGACGACCTGACCCGCCAAATCGACCGGAACAAGCTGGAAGTCATGGGCCGGATCTGGCCCATGGACGCCGTGGCCAAAAACGCCTCGACCTCTCAATACGGCAACATCGTCGCCCTGGACGAGTCGCCCGTGGCCGAAGGGCTCCTCTACGCCGGCACCGACGACGGTCTCATCCAGGTGACCGAGGACGGCGGGGCCAACTGGCGGAAAATCGAAAAATTCCCCGGTGTCCCCGACCTGACTTACGTCAACGACATCATCGCCGGCCACCACGATCGGGGCACGGTCTATGCCGCTTTCAACAACCATAAGCGCGGCGATTTCAAGCCGTACGTCCTCAAGAGCACGGACCTGGGCAAGACCTGGACATCGATCTCCTCGGACCTGCCCGAACGGGGTTCGGTTTACGCCCTGGCCGAAGACCACGTCCGGAAGGACCTGCTGTTCGCCGGGACGGAATTCGGCCTGTTCGTCACCCTCGACGGCGGGAAACACTGGAAGAGGCTGACGTCCGGACTGCCGACGGTCGCCGTCCGCGACCTGGCCGTCCAGAAGCGGGAAAGCGACCTCGTTCTAGCCACGTTCGGCCGCGGCTTCTATATCCTCGAAGACTACAGCGCGCTGCGGGAAATCGACCCGGCCGCGCTGGCCGCCGAAGGGAAGCTTTTCCCCATCAAGGACGCCTGGATGTTCGTCCAGTCCCAACCGCTCGGGAGCCTCGGTTCGCGCGATAAGGGCTTCCAGGGCGAGAGTTACTTCACCGTCCCCAATCCCCCCGTGACCGCGGTGTTCACCTATTACCTGAAGGCCGTTCCCAAGAGCCTGGCCGAACTGAGGAAAGACAAAGATCCTATCTCCTACCCCACGGTCGAGCAATTGAAGGCCGAACAGCAGCAGGAGCCCGCGTATCTGATTTTCACCATCACCGATGAGGACGGCCAAGTCGTCCGCATCCTCCGCGAACCGGCCCGCCGGGGGATCAACCGCGCAAGCTGGGACATGCGGTACCCGGCCCTGGCGCCGGCGAACCCGGCCCAGGCTTCGCCGGCTTCTTCCGGCCCTTCGAGCACGTTCGTCATCCCGGGCGTCTACAAGGTGTCCATGGATCTGAGCGTGGACGGGAAAGTGAAAGACCTGGCCGGACCGGCGCCCTTCAAGGTCAAGGCCCTGAGCGAACTGTCGCTCCCGGCGGCAGACCGCGCCGAGCTTGCCGCCTTCCAAAAGAAAGTCCGGAAGCTCAGCCATTCGGTCACCGCCGCGTCCAGCGTCCTGCGCGACCTGGGCACGCGGACTCAGCATTACCGGGCCTCCCTCAAGAGCATGACCGTTCCGCACCAGGACATCCTCGATTCGATCAAAGCCCTGGAAGCGAAGCTCGCCGACCTCCAGGTCAAAATGTTCGGCGACCGGTTGACGGCGTCCCTGGATCAGGACATCGTCCCGGGCATCCAAAGCCGCATCGGCCGCATCGCCGGCGAGCAGGGCCGCTCGTCCTCGGCTCCGACCAAGTCCCAGCGCGACGCCTACGCCGTCGCCGAGGAGGAATTCGTCCCGGTCTACGAAGCGCTCAAGAAGATCCTGGCCGAGGACGTCAAGGCGATCGAAAAGCGCTTGGACGAAGTCGGCGCGCCTTACACACCCGGACGGCTCCCGGACTGGAAATAAGCCCCGGCCGGGCCGGCGGGAAGCCGGCTGCGGATTTTCGGGAAAGGCGGAACGAATGAGAATTTCCAAACACTTGGTTTCTGCCCTGATCGTCCTGCTCTGCGGCGCGGCGTTCCTCGAAGCCCAGGGGATAACCCTGGAGGGGGAATGGGTTCTTGTCCCCCAAGCAAGCGCCGAGATCGACCTCTACGGCGCCCTGTCCGTCGGGATCACGATCGGAAAGGACGGAGTCAGCGTCACCCGGACCTTCGGGGGAAGCCGCAGTTTCAAAGAGACCTGGGAATTGAAAACGGGAGGGGCCGCCAACCTCGTTCCCGTGCTTGACCGGGTTTTTCCGACAAACGTATTCATGGGGGTTTCCCTGTCCCCCGGGGAGAAGCGGACGATCCAGGCCTATTGGGAGGACGCGCCGCGGCGCCTGCGCTTGGAGGAAACGGGCGAGGTCCTGGTCTCGCAGGGAAAGGTCCCGGTCCAAAGCCGGCACGTCTTTCAAGCCGGCC
>JAFGEN010000366.1 GCA_016931595.1 Candidatus Aminicenantota bacterium
GGCATGAAGTATCCGACGAAGAAAGAAGAGCTGCTGCTGCTGGCCGTTCGACGGCTGGGCCGGGACGCTTCGCTGGTTTCCATCCGGGGGCTCTTGAACGAATCGACGAGGGAAGACTGGTCGGTCGGCAATATTTACGTCGCTCTGGACAACCTGCGGAAAGCCGCGTACCTGGAAGAATCCATCGGCGCGCCTTCCGCCAAACGCGGCGGCAAGGCCGTCAAATATTACCGGCTGACCAAAGAAGGATCGCGCGTCCTGGCCGAGGTGAAGAAGGTCCACGACATCATGTGGGGGACCGTTTCGGTCCGGCCGTCCGGAGAATCCTGAGCCCATGCCGACCGACCTTGATGCCGCTCCGAAGCTTCCGCTTCGCCTGCTGACGCGATTCTCGCCGGCCGAGGACCGGGAATGCCTGGGCGGAGACTTCGAGGAGATCTATCTCGCCCTCGTCTCCGAACAAGGGAGACGGGCAGCCCGCCGGTGGATCCGCGGCCAATGCCTCCGCTCTCTTCCCCGGATCGCCGTTCATGCCCTGGCCTGGAGATGTACCATGTTGAAAAACTTCCTCAAGGTCGCCCTGCGTAATCTGCAGCGCCAGTGGCTGACCTCGGCCATCAACATCGTCGGCTTGGCCGCCGGCTTCGCCGTCGTCCTCCTCATCGTCCTGTTCATCCGGTCCGAGCTGGCCTTCGATGCTTTTCATGAAAAAGCGCCGCGGATTTACCGCCTCAATACCCGCATGGTTTTCGACGGCCGCGAATCCCGCCAGGCCGCCGTCGCCCCGGCCGTCGCCCCCGCGCTCCAAGCCGCCTGTCCGGAGATCGAGGCCTCGGCACGATTGCTCATCGAGAGGGATCCCCTGACGGTTGGTGCCGCCGGCTATAAATTCACCGAGAAGCGGTTTTTTTATACGGAACCGGCCTTTTTCGACATCTTCTCCTTTCCCCTGATCGAAGGGGACCCCCGGACGGCCCTCTCCGAGCCGCATTCGCTCGTCCTGACCCAGGAAACGGCCCGGAAGTATTTTCCGCGCGAGAATCCGCTGGGGAAGACCCTGACGGTTTCCGGCGGCGGCAAATCGACGGATTACATCGTTCGGGGCGTGGCCGCGGACGTTCCGGTCGAATCGCATTTCCATTTCGACTTCCTGGCTCCGTTTTCCGATCATGAGCTCAGCCGGGTCGACAACTGGTTTCTCCAGGCCGGGCGGGCTTACATTCTTCTTCGGGAGGGAGCTTCGGTCCCGGCCCTCGAGGCGAAATTCCCGCCGCTCATTGAGGTCGGAGCCCAGGCGAACTTCGGTTCGGTCGATACGTTTCGGAGCTGGATCAAAGAGGGGAATGCGTTCGAGATTTTCCTTCAGCCGCTCCTCGACATCCGTCTCCATTCCGAAGGACTCGGCGCTCAAATCGAAGCCGTCGGCGATATCGCCCAAATCTGGATCTTCGGGGCGATCGCTTTGGTCATCCTGCTCATCGCCGTGTTCAATTTCGTCAGCCTGGCCGCGGCCCGGTCGTTCCAGCGCGCTCTCGAAGTCGGCGTGCGCAAAGTCATGGGATCGTCGCGATCGCTCCTGGTCCGCCAGTTCCTGACCGAATCGGTCCTTGTGAGCTTGTTTGCCCTGGCCCTGTCCGCCCTTCCCGTGGTCTTGCTGGTTCGGAGCATGACGGTCCTGCTGGGGCGGCCGCTTTCGGCCGCGGATCTCCTGTCCTGGCCGGTCCTGCCCCTGGTCATCGCCGGGGCCCTTCTGACGGGCTTAGCCGCCGGCGCCGTTCCGGCCTTCGTTCTGGCCTCTTTCCGGCCGGCCCGCGTGCTGCGGGGCCGGATCGATCCCTTTCGCCGTCCCCGGTTTCGGGGCTTCCTGGTCTCGACCCAATTCGCCCTGTCCATTCTCTTGTTTATCGTGACATTCGTCATTTCCGGCCAGATCCGTTATGTCCGGACCAAGGATCTCGGTTTCGAAAAAGACCGTCTGCTGGCCGTTGCCATGCCGCCCGCCCTGTCCGGACGGTATGCGGCCTTTAAAGCCGAGCTGGAAAGGAACCCCGAAATCGCCTCGGTCGCTCTTTCGGTTTATCTTCCCGGCCGGCCGATGATCGGGGAGGATTTCACCGACGCCCGACAGGATCATGGCAAAATGGTCAATCTCGCCCTCCTGGCCGGGGACGAGGATTTCCAGAAAACGCTCGGGCTCAGTCTGGCCGCCGGGCGGTTCTTCAATCCCGAAGCCGGGGCAGACGGGAGCGCCGTCGTCATCAACGAAGAGGCGGCCCGCGGATTCCGGAACGTGCTGGGCTGGGACGACCCGCTCGGACGGACGATCACCAACGGCCGGGAAACCATGACGATTATCGGCGTCCTGAAAGATTTTCACTATCATTCCCTCCACCGGAAAATCGAGCCTCTGGCCATCCAGCGGCTTCCGGCCGGAAGAGGAAGCTTCATCGTTCTTCGGACGAGGGGTGATGACCGGGCCGCGGCGGTCGATGGGCTCCGGGAGGCTTGGAAAGCGTTCGTCCCCGAGCAACCCTTCGAATACACGTCTTTCAGCCAGGAAACCGATTCTCTCTACCGGTCAGAGAAACGGACGGCCTCGCTTTTCAGCCTCTTCTCCGGCATCGCCGTCATCCTGGGTTGTCTTGGACTTTTCGGCTTGGCCGCGTTTTCCGCCGAGCGGCGGATCAAGGAAATCGGCGTCCGGAAGGTCCTGGGCGCTTCCCGCCGGGGAATCGTCCTGATGCTCCTGCGCCAGTCCGGAACGGCCGTCCTCGCCGCCAACTTCGTCGCCTGGCCGGCGGCTTTTTTCTTCATGCGGCAATGGCTCCGGGACTTCGCCTACAGGATGGACTTGGGGCCGCTGCCTTTCCTGGCGGCCGGGGCGCTGGTTTTCCTCCTGGCTTGCCTGGCCGCCGGCGGAACGGCCTTCAGGGCCGCTTCGGCCGACCCGGTCAAGGCCCTCAAATACGAGTAGCGGCTCAACAGAAAAACGGCTCTTTTTCGGAAGGCCCGGGGACAACGGCCTAAGAAAATAGAAAATGGCCTTCCCCGGGCCTGGAAATCCATGCGGGCGGACCTCAATCTGACAAAAAATGGTTTTCGTCCCGTCTTTCCGAGTGGAAGATGAAAAGCGAGGATTCCGATTGACGTGATATCACCTATCTGATATATATTGGACAGGTGAGAAAGATGAGCCGCATGACCCGCACGATCATTTCCATTCCGGAAGAGGAAAAGCGTTGGCTGGATCGCTTCGGACGCCGCCACCGGATCTCCAGCGCCGAGGTTGTCCGCCGGGCTATTCGGACCTATCGGCGGGTGAAAACGGAAAAAGGCCTGGTCCAAGTCCTGAAAGTGACGGCCGGGGCCTGGCCGGCGATGAAGGGCGACAGCCGCGCCCATATTGATTCCCTCAGAAATGAGTGGGAGAGGGAAACGTGAAACCCGTCTTTCTTCTGGATTCCGTGATCCTCATCGACCATCTTCGAGGCCTATCCGGGGCGACGCGCTGGCTCGCGAGTCTTCGCGAAGACGAAGCCGTCATCTCGCCTATCACCCGGGCGGAAGTTTTATGCGGCGGCTCGGCCGGCGAAAACGAGGCCGCGGCGGTTCTTTGCGACGCCTTCGATTGTCTGCCTTTGACGGCGGAAGACGCGACCCGGGCGGCGGCTTTCAAGAGGGAACACGGCGGAAGATTGCCGGATGCTTTCCAGGCCGCCCTCGCCCTGGGGCATGGATTGAAGCTGGTCACAAGGAACACAAAGGATTTTAAGGAGAGAAAATTTCATTTTGTAGAAATTCCTTACAAAATGAAAGACTGAGAAACATCGGTTTCTCTCAGACGTCGATCCC
>JAFGEN010000083.1 GCA_016931595.1 Candidatus Aminicenantota bacterium
TCAACGAGGGCGGACTGATCGAAGGCCTGATCACCCTCAAGGACATCATGGAATCGCAGATGGACGAATGAGAGGAAGGACGTTCGACCGATGAAGCTCCCCCGGCTCCGCCTCCACTGGAAATCGGTCCTGCTGTTCCTGACCGTGGCCGGGCCGGGCATCATCACCTCCAACGTGGACAACGACGCCGGCGGCATCGCCACGTATTCCATGGCCGGGGCCCACTTCGGTTACGGCATGCTCTGGCCGCTCGTTCCGACAATGCTGGCGCTGATCATCGTCCAGGAAATGTCGGCCCGGATGGGCGTGGTCACCGGCAAGGGTTTGTCCGACCTCATCCGGGAGCGGTTCGGCGTCCGGATCACCGTCTACCTCCTGATGGCCGTCGTCCTGACCAACATCGGCAACATCATTGCCGAATTCGCCGGGGTGGCCTCCAGCCTGGAGATGTTCCGCATCTCCAAGTACTTGACCGTCCCGGCCGCGGCCGTCTTCGTCTGGCTTCTTGTCGTCAAGGGGACCTACCGTTCGGTGGAGAAGGTCTTCCTCTATGCCTGCCTTTTTTATGTGACCTATATCGTGGCCGGGTTTCTGGCCAAGCCCGACTGGGAGGCGATCGGCCGGAGCGTGGCCTCTCCGAACTTCCCCCTGACCTCGGCCAGCCTCGGGATGGTCATCGGCCTGGTGGGGACAACGATCGCGCCCTGGATGCAGTTCTACCTCCAATCCTCGATCGTCGAAAAGAACATCGCCCTGAAAAACTACCGGTTCGCCCGGATGGACGTCATTGTCGGGAGCTTCATCGTCACCTTGATCGCGGCGTTCATCGTCCTGACCTGCGCGGCGACCCTGTTCCGGGAGGGCGTCCGGATCGAAACGGCGGCCGATGCGGCCCTGGCCCTCAAACCGTTGGCCGGGAAGTACACCTCCTACCTTTTTTCCTTCGGTCTCCTCAACGCCTCGCTCTTCGCCGCCAGCATCCTTCCCCTTTCGACCGCCTTCGTCGTCTGCGAGGCCCTGGGCTGGGAAAACGGCGTGGACAAGAAATTCTCCGAAGCCCCGCAGTTTTACGGCTTGTACACGATGCTCATCCTCCTGGGCGCGGGGATCGTCCTCATTCCCCGCATTCCCCTGTTCCCGGTGATGTATATCTCCCAAATCGTCAACGGGGTGGCCCTTCCCTTGATTCTCGTCTTCATGCTCCGGCTGACCAATGACCGGAAACTGATGGGCGATTTTGTCAATAAAAAAGGATACAATGCCATCGCCTGGGGCACGGTCGGGATCCTGGTCGTCCTGACCGTCGTTTACCTGGGGCTCCTCCTCGGCCTATGACGAAAGAACCGACGGCTCCGGTCCGGGTCCTCATCGTCGAGGACGAGGTCATCATCGCCATGGAAATCCAGCTCCGGCTCGAGAACGCCGGGTTCGATGTTTGCGGCATCGCCGCCACGGGAGAAAAGGCGATCCTGGCGGCCCGGGAGAAATCGCCCGACGTCGTCCTCATGGACATCACCCTGCGGGGGCCGATGGACGGGCTGGAAGCGGCCGAACGAATCAGGGCCGAACGAAACACGGCCATCGTCTTCCTTTCGGCCTCGGAAAACGAGTCGGTTCTCCGCCGGATCCGCGAGTTCACCCGCGGGCGCCATATCCCCAAGCCGTTCGACGAACGCGACCTGATCGCGGCCGTCCGGCGGGCGGCCGGGGGTGCAGGCAGCCCGGCCGAGACTGAGGGGAAGGGAGAAGCCCGTTGAAGGCCGTCCGCCTGGCGATGATCGCCTTGCTGACGCTTTCGTCCGGGCTTGTCGCCCAGAGCTTTCTCATCCGAACCTATGAAGAGCAAGACGGTTTGGTCAGCTCATCCGTTAATGGAATCGCCCAGGATGACCATGGCCGGATGTGGTTTGCCACTCGCAGCGGGATTTCGGTCTACGGCGGGGCGGAATGGGTAAGCTACGGCCGGGAAACCGGCCTCCCCAACCAGGCCTTTCACCAGATCCAAACCGACGGAAGAGGCGGGATCTGGGTGATCGGGGAAAATCCGGACAGGCGTCTCCATCATTTCGACCGGAACAAATGGGAGTCGTTCCCCTTGCCGGCAGGAAGAGAGAATCCGTTCCAGGTTACCTGTCTGGCCGTTCGAAGCGACGGCGGGGGCGTCCGGGTGGCTGTCGGCACCGAGTCTTCGGGCGTTCTGCTCTTCGAGGATTCCCGCTGGACGGACAGGACTCAAGCCCACGGCCTGGCCGGCCGAAATGTCCACGGACTGGCCGTTTACGGAGAGGGTTTCCTGGCCGCCACCGAGGGAGGACTCTCGTTCATCGGAAAAGACGGAATCGAGAACCGCTGGGAGAACACCGATCCCGAGCTCTCGGGCCCGGTCCGCGGGTTGGCGGTCGAAAAGACGTCCGAGGGAGAAAAGGTCTGGCTGGCGGGATCGGGCTGGCTGGGCCTCCTTCAGGGACCGGCGTTCCGGACGATCTTCCGTTCGCCGGACATCCGCTTCAGCGACGCCTTCCCGAGAGCGGAGCTTCAGCCCGATCATCAAGGCGGGCTCTATTTCGGCAACGCCCTGGGCGTCTCCTTCTGCGGCCGGTCGGCCGAGCGCATTTACACTCTGGGCCTGAGGGAGGGCCTGGTGGCCGAGGGGGCGACGTCGCTCTTCCTCGACCGGGAACGGAACCTCTGGGTCGGAGGGCTGCGGGGCGTCTCCCGGATTTCAAGCCGCCGGTTTTTCAATTATCGCCAAAGCCAGGGCCTCCTGGAAGACGAGGTGACGGCGATTCAAGCCCTCGGAGCCTCGGGGATCGCCTTCGGCCATAACTCAGGCCTCACCATCTGGAACCGGGCGGAATTCGAAAAAATCCCCTTCCCGCCCAAGGCCGGACTTTCGCCCAGCGAAACCCGGGTCCTGGACATGGCCGCCGACAAAGACGGCGGGCTTTGGCTGGCCGCGACGAGGTTGGGCCTGGGACATTGGTCCCGGTCCGCCGGCCTTCGCTGGCTCTCGACCGGGACGGCCGTCTCCCCTTCCGTTTCTTCGGTCGTCATCGACGCCGGGGGAAACGTCTGGGTTTCCGGAGGGAATGCCGTCTTCCAAGCCGCCGGCGGCCGCCTTATCCCGGCCTTCCCGGGTGTTTTCGATCGTGTGTACGTCCGCAAGCTCTTCGTCGGGCCCGATAACACTCTCTACGCCGCCACCGCCAATGGAGGCCTTTTTCGGACGAACGCGGAGAAAACAGCCTGGACCTCAATCATCGGCGGCGTCGAGCCGGGCGATTCTAATGTCTTCGCCGTTTTCGTCGACTCCTCCGGCCGAACTCTGGTCGGGACGTCCGCCGGGCTGTTCGAAGTCTCCGGCAAACAGTTGACCCGCGTCGACGAACAGGGATTCCAAATCCGAAGGCCGATCTACCTCATCTTGCAGGATCCGGACGGATGTCTCTGGTTCGGAACGGACAACGGCGTCGTGCTCTGGGACGGGAAAAAAGTCCGGACCTTTTCGAAAACCGAAGGGCTGGCCGGCCGCGAGGTCAACCGCTCGGCCGGAATCGTCGACGGGGCCGGCCGGGTCTGGATCGGGACAAACTCCGGCGCTTCATCCTACCGGAAGGAATTCGACCTCGGGCCGGATATCATTCCACCCCCGCTCGTGTCGGTCACCGGCCTGGACGTCAACGGCTCTCCGGTCGATTTTTCGCGTGAAATCGTCCTGGGATACCGGGAGAACAACCTTGTGTTCCACTTTATAGGGACGTCGTTCCTGGACGAAAACGCCGTCCGGTTCCAAAGCCGGCTGGACGGCTTCGACCAGGATTGGAGCGGCGAATATTCCGCCGTCGACCGCCGGATCCGCTACACCAACCTCCGGCCGGGAACGTACGTGTTCAACCTCCGGGCCCGAAACGCCCTCGGGACCTCGAGCGAAACGGTCTCCTCGCCGGTCATCCGGATTCGGAATCCGTTCTGGCAGCAATGGTGGTTCATCGCCGCCGCGCTCCTCGTCGGCGGAGGGCTCATCCTCAGCCTCGGCCTGGCCATCACCCAGCACCGGCAACGGGAGAGGCTGGAGGCCCTGGTCTCCGACCGGACCGCCCAGATTCAGGCCGCCCTCAACGAAAAGGAGGTTCTCTTCAAGGAAGTCCACCATCGGGTCAAGAACAATCTCCAGATCATCTCCAGCCTGCTGTTCCTCCAGTCCCGGAAAATCAAGGACCCGGCCGTCCACGGCCTCTTTCAGGTGAGTATAGGCCGAATTCGGGCCATGGCCCTTGTTCATGAAAGCCTCTACCGGTCCGACCGGTTGACATCCATCGGGATGGAGGATTATCTCCGCCAACTTGTCGACCACCTGGGCAAAACCTATGCCCTTCGAAAAGACAGGATTCGGGTCGAAGTCCGGGCGCCGGGAATCTCCCTGGCCCTGGAAACGGCCATCACCTACGGCCTGATCGTCAACGAGCTGATCAGCAACGCCCTCAAGCATGCCTTCCCGGGGGGCCGGGGCGGGATCATCCGGGTGCTTCTATCCAAGCCGGCCCAGACGCCCGGTGATTCGGCGAAGCGCCGAATCTTCTTGACCGTCCAGGATGACGGCATCGGGATCCCGCCGGAAATGGAAGGCGGGAAGGCGGATTCTCTCGGCCTCCGTCTCGTCCAGAACCTGGTCACTCAGCTGGACGGGACGATCGAAATCCGGCGCGTCGGGGGGACGATTTTCCGGATCTCCTTCCCGGAATAAAAGGAAAACTCACAGAATTTTTGTGAAAACCCGGAATTTCTTGTAGACGACACCGCCCATTTTTTCCATTTCGGCCCGGACCTTGACGTTGGATTCCAGCTCGTGGTGGGTATCCATGGTCTCGAATCCCGCCTCCTGGGCCGAGGCGATCATCCGGGTTCCCATGAACACGTCCAGGCCGAGGCCCTGGCAATCCTCGCGGACTCCGCCGAGCATCAGGTCGAGCTGCTTGGTTTTCTTGGCCGCCCGAAGGATGCGGAGGAGGCCGAAGGGGAACAGCCGCCCCCGGGCTTTCCGGATCCCGGCGGTCATGTCCGGCATTCCGACGATGAAGGCCACGAAGTCCCCGCCCTTTTTAACGGCCTTGACGAACCGGGGGTCCAGGACCGGAAGGTATCTTTTCGCCAAATCATCCATCTCCTGCTCGTCGAGGGGATGGTAACCGTAGATATTGGAATTGACGTAGCAGTCGTTCATCAAGGAGAGAATCGGACGGACGCAGGGTTTGATCTCCTTCCGCGAGGCGAACTCGACCATCTCGTACTGGCCGCGGCGCTTGATGCGCTCGTAGATTTTTCGGTAGAACTCGGGCAGCTCCTTGGGGACGGGGAGCTGGTAGACGAAATAGTCGGCGTCCTTGCCGTAGCCCTCCTCCTCGATCCATACGGGCATCCAGGGGAAATTGTAGTACGTGGCGATGGTCGCGTGATGCTCGAAGCCCTGGATCATCCAACCCTCGGGGTCCTGGTCGGAAAATCCATACGGCCCGATGATCCGGGTCATTTTCTTTTCCCGGGCCCAGTCCTCGACCCGGCGGACCAGGGCCCGGAAGACCTCGCGGTCCTCGTAGGTCTCCAGGTATGCGAACCGGGCGATGTTCTCCTTCCGGTGCTCGTTGAACCGGCGGTTGATGATGCCCATGACCCGGCCGACGGGTTTGCCGTCCTTCCAGGCCAGGAGAAGGAGGGTGTCGCAGATGGCAAAGGTTCGGTTTTTTTTCGGGTTGAAATAGGTCCATTCATCCATGTAGATGGGCGGGGTCCAGCCGGGCCGGCCGGCGTGAATCTTTTCGGGAAGATAAATGAAGGTCCGAAGGTCTTTTTTCGTCACAACGGGGAGGATTTCGAGGCTCATCTCGTTCTCCTTTTAATAACCCGGCCGGTTTTTCTTCGGGTTCAGGCCGCGGCGCCCTCCATTCAACATTTTTCCGCGAAAAAAAGCAAATGGGGCCTGAAAAGCGGGCCGCCGGATGGTGAAAAAATCTGTGGAAATCCAGTTTAAAAAGCCCTGAAAAATCCTTGACTAACCCCGCGGCCATAGATATACTTTCGGCCTCACCCATGAGCCAAGAAACCATTACCCTACTCACGGTCTTCGTTCCCATCATCGGCTCGATGACGATCCCCCTGGTGGGCCTGGTCTCGCGGGCCGCCCGGACGGCGTGGGCTACGGCGCTCGGCGCCGCCACCGCCTTCCTGGCGATGTCCCTGCTGCCCCGGGCCCTGGAGGGGGGAGAAACGGTCGTCCGGAGGGGGCTCGTTCTGGGGCTGGACTTCATCCTGGTGATCGACCCGCTGTCGATCTTCATGGCCTGCGCCTCTTCGTTCATCGGATTCCTGATCATCGTTTATTCGATCGGTTACATCCGGCACGAAGAGAACCAGAACGAGTATTTCCTCCTGGTCGTCCTGTTCATCGGCAGCATGATGGGGCTGGTGTTCTCGGGAAACTTGATCTTCCTTTACCTTTTCTGGGAGATCATCGCCATCTGTTGCTGGCGACTCATCGGCTTTTACCGCCTGAAGGAATACGTGAAGAAAGCCGATAAGGCCTTTCTGATCACCTTCTTCGGGGCGGTGGTCATGCTGCTCGGATTCATTCTCATCTATCAAGAGACGGGCAGCTTTGACATCACCGCGATGAGAGGTCTGCCGGTTTCCGGGACGGCGGTCTTACTGATTCTTTTCGGGATGTTCTCGAAATCGACCACCGTGCCGCTTCACACCTGGCTTCCCGACGCCGGCATCGCCCCCACGACGGTCACCGCCCTGCTCCACGCGGCCGTCCTGGTCAAAATCGGCGTCTACGCCTTCGCCCGGCTGTTCGTCTACGGCTTCCGGCTGCCGCCCGGATGGGCCGAGGCCATTCCCTGGATCGTCGTGATCTCGAGCCTGATCGCCGCGGGAGCGGCGACCGTGGAGTCGGACTTCAAACGAATCCTGGCCTATTCGACGATCAGCCAGATCGGCTACATCTTCCTCGGATACGCGGTCATGACCGAAGCCGGCGTCACCGGCGCGACCCTGTTTATCCTGATGCACGGACTGGCCAAGGCCGGGCTCTTCCTCTGCGCCGGGATCGTCATCCATGCGACCCACAAGCGCGATGTCCGGGAGATGGGCGGCTTGTTCAAATCCATGCCCCTGACCGCCCTGGCCTTCCTTTTCTGCGCCTTCTCCGTCATCGGCATCCCGCCCTTCGGCGGCTTCTTCTCCAAGTTCCTGGTCATCATGGGGACGGTCAAGGCCGGAATGGTCGCGGCCGCGGCCGTGGCCCTGTTCACAGCGATCCTGACGATGTACTACCTGCTGAAAACCTTCACCCAGGTCTTCCTGGGCGAAGCCAAAGCCCCGGCTCATGAGGGGACCCGGTCCATGGTCGCCGTCGTGGTGATCCTGGCGGTCCTTTCGCTGGCGGCCGGACTTTTGATCTCCTACCCGTCGACTCTCGCCGAGACGACCACCGCTCATATCATGGGGTGGCTCAAATGACACCGACGACGCTTCTCTGGATGATTCTTCTCCCGGCCTTCTCCGCCTTGGCTCTCCTGGCCGTCCCCAAGACGGTCAAATACGTCCGGGAGTCACTGGCCCTGGTCTCGGCCGCCGTTTCCCTATACCTGGCCTTCGCCCTTTTCGCGGTCAAGGACCTCTCCTGGAGCGCGGCCTGGCTGGGGTCGATCCGGCTGGAGCTGCGGCTCTACCAGTTCCCGGCGTTTATCCTCCTGGGCCTGGCCGGATTCCTCTTCCTCATCACCCTCTACTCGGTGGTCAAGATGAAGGACCACCCCAGGGTCAACGAATACTACGCTTACATCTTCCTGTCGGCCGCCCTGGCCTTCGGGGCGGTCCTGTCCGATAATTTCGTCCCCCTGGTCTTCTTCTGGGAGGGGCTTCTCGTGACCTTGTACGCCCTGATTTCGCTGGGCGGCAAGGACGCCCACCGGACGGCGACCAAGGCCTTCATCATCAGCGGGCTCTGTGATTTCGCCATGATCCTGGGCATCGGGATCGTCTGGTCGCTTTCGGGAACGATGACCATCTCGGAAATCGGCCTGAAGCCCGAAGGCCCGGCCGCCCTGGCCTTCGTCCTGATGATGATCGGGGCCATCGGCAAGGCCGGGGCCATGCCCTTTCACACCTGGATCCCGGACGCGGCGGTCGACGCCCCGGTGACCTTCATGGCCTTCATGCCGGCGGCCTTCGAAAAGCTCCTGGGCATTTACCTCCTGGCCAGAATCTGCCTCGACATCTTCCACCTCGAACCCGGAAGCGGCCTTTCCATCCTCCTGATGGTCATCGGAGCGGCCACGATCGTGCTCGCGGTCATGATGGCCCTCGTCCAGAAGGACCTGAAGCGGCTGCTCTCATACCACGCCGTCAGTCAGGTCGGGTACATGATCCTGGGCATCGGCACAGCCGTGCCCATCGGCATCGCCGGCGGCCTCTTCCACATGATCAACCACGCCATGTACAAGAGCGGGCTGTTCCTCAGCGCCGGTTCGGTCGAACACCGGGCCGGAACGACCGATCTCCGCAAGCTCGGCGGCCTGGCCCGGGAAATGCCGGTCACGGCCGCGGGCTTCACCGTCTGCGCCCTGGCCATTTCGGGCGTTTGGCCGCTCAACGGCTTCGTCTCCAAGGAAATGGTCTTCCACGGGGCCTTGGAGACCGGGTCGATCATCTTCGCCGTTGCCGCCTGGGTCGGGGCGATCTTCACCTTCGCCTCGTTCCTGAAGGCCGGCCATTCGGTCTTCTTCGGCAAGCGGTCGGAGGAGAGGGCCCCGGGCAAGGTAAAGGAAAGCCCCTGGACGATGCTCGTTCCGATCCTCGTCCTGGCCCTGCTCTGCATCACCTTCGGCGTGTTCAACAAGCTCCCCCTGACCCAGTTCATCCAGCCGATCGTCGCCTCGCATGCGGAAGCGGGCGCTCATCTCGACTTCACCTCCCATGCCCTGGACCTCTTCAACCTGATCGCCGGGATCTCCGTCGCCTGCCTTCTTCTGGCCTTCGGGATTCACGTTTACGGGTTCAAGCGGGGCGGGAACAAGGCGTACCTGGCCTCCGAGCCGATCCACCACGCCCCGTTCTTCAAACAGATGTATGATTGGGCCGAGAAGCGGTTCTTCGACATCTACGAGCAGGGCGTCAAGTTCCTCCAGGGCCTGTCCTGGGTCCTGTTCAAGGGAATCGACCGGCCGATCGACGCCGTTTTCGAGAAAGGAGCCACAGCGGTGGGGTCGGCCTTCACCGGCTTGCTGCGGAAGGCCCATAACGGTCATTATGCCAATTACCTGGCCTGGGCCTTGGGAGGGCTGGTCGTCATCATCGCCCTCGTCAACGTTCTCTTAAAATAACGAGAGAGAGGAGGACTTTTGATATTTCTCTACATCGGTTTGCCCCTGGCCGTTTCGGCCGTCCTGCCTCTCGTAGGCAAGGCGTCGAAACGGGTTCTCCCTGACATTCTGGCCAACACTGTCCTGGCCGGCCTGCTTGTCTACGCCGCGACCGGGGCCCGGGCCCTCCTGGCCCAGGGTCCGGTCATCCAGCAGGTCCGGTGGTTGGGCGAAGCGGTCAACATTCGGATCGCCCTGGACGGATTCAGCCTGTTCATGCTGATGACGATCCAGCTGGTCAGTCTCTGCATCGCCCTCTACTCCATCAATTACATGGAGCATTACGGGGCCAAGGCCAACTACTATGCGCTCCTCCTGGTGATGGTCGCCGGGATGAACGGACTGGTCCTCTCGCAGGACCTGTTCAGCGTCTACATCTTCCTCGAAGTCGCGGCCGTCGCGTCCTACGCCCTGGTCGCCTACGGCCTCGGGGCGGAAGAGCTCGAGGCTGCGTTCAAGTACCTGATGCTCTCGGTCGTGGCCTCGGCCGCCGTCCTCGTCGGCATCGCCCTGCTGTTCGGCATGACCGGAGCGCTGGGATTCGATGCCGTGGCCGCCGGTCTCAGGCTGCTTGAAGCCAAGGGCGTGGCCGGTGTAGCCGCAGCCCTTTTCCTCATGGGCTTTGGACTGAAGGCCGCCTTGATCCCCTTCCATGCCTGGCTTCCCGACGCCCACCCCTCGGCCCCGGCCCCGATCTCGGCCGTCCTGTCCGGCCTGCTGATCAAGGTATCCGGCGTCTATGCCATCGCCCGGATCGCCTTCCAGGTCTTCGACCTGCCCTCGGCCTTGTCCCAGGTCCTGATGTGGATGGGAGCGGTTTCGATCGTCGTCGCCGCCTTCCTAGCCCTCGGCCAGGCCGATATGAAGCGGATGCTGGCCTACTCCTCGATCAGCCAGGTCGGCTATGTCGTCCTGGGGATCGGAATCGGAACGCCCCTGGGAGTGGCCGGCGGCCTCTTCCACCTCTTCAACCACGCCCTCGCCAAGGGTCTGCTGTTTCTCACCAGCGGCTCGGTCCAGCAGGCGACCGGAACCCGAAACCTCGACGAGATGGGCGGCCTGGCCAAGCGCATGCCCTGGACGGCCGGGACCAACCTCATCGGGGCTCTTTCAATTTCCGGCGTTCCCCCGCTGGGCGGCTTCTGGTCCAAGCTGATCATCATCATCGCCCTGATCCAGACCGGCGAAGCGGCCCTGGCCGTGATCGCCGTCCTGGCCAGCGTCCTGACGCTCTGGTACTACCTCATCATGCAGCGCAAGGCCTTCTTCGGCAAACTGGCCGAACAATGGTCGAAGGTCAAGGAAGCCCCGTTCTGGATGACGGCCGCCTCGGTCCTGCTGGCCCTCCTGGTCATCGGCACGGGCCTGTGGTTCGCGACCGTCTTCTCCTCCTGGATCCAGCCGGCCGCGGATGCCTTGGCCAAGGGATTTTAAGCCATGACCTTCCAAATCATACTCCTCGCCGCCATGATCGCGGCCTCGGCCTTCGCCGTCCTGGCCCGCGACCTCCTCAAGGCCGCCGTCGCCCTGGCCGTATCCAGCCTCATCCTGGGGGTTATTTTCTTCCGGATGGGCGCCCCGTACGCCGGGGTCTTTGAAATTTCCGTGGTCGCCGGCCTGATCACCGTCCTGTTCATGCTGACCATCGCCCTGACCAAGCAGGGCGACGACGTCCGTGAATCGAAAACCGTGAAGATTGCCTTCCCCCTGTTCTTCCTCGTCTTCGCCCTGATCGACATTTTCATCATGCGCGGGATCCTGGCCAAGGTCCCGGCCCTGGAAGGGGCGGCCGAAGCGGGAACGTTCGGGGAGGTTCTATGGAAAGAGCGCTCGTTCGACCTGATCGGCCAGCTGGCCGTCATCCTGGCGGGCGTCCTCTCCGTCCTGGCCTTATTCCGAAAGAGGGATCGCCATGATCATGAATGAGTGGATTGTTTATCTCCTGTTCGCCGCCGGGATGTTCTTTCTCGGCCTGTACTGCCTCCTGACGATGCGGAACCTGATCAAGCTCTTCATCGGCATCGAGATCATCGGCAAGGGCGTGAGCCTGGTGCTCCTCTCGACCGGGTTGGCCCGCAAGAGCATCCTCCTGGCCCAGAGCCTGGTCGTGACCTACATCGTCCTCGAGGTCAGCCTGGTGGCCGTCGCCCTGGCCGTCATCATCAACCTCTACCGGGCCAACCAGAGCCTCGATATCCGCTCGCTCACCCGGCTGAAAGGATGACCGCCATGAACGGAACGTCCATCTTCCTCTCCCCCCCGGTGGCCTTCATCCTGATCCTCATCGCCAGTTACCTCCTCTACCTCCTCGGCAAGCGGATGGCCCCAAAGCCCGGAAAGGGCGGCGGCAAGCTGACCTCTTACGCCTGCGGCGAAGACATCCCCGGGACCAAGGTCCAGTTCGGCTACCGGATGTTCTACTTCGTCGCCCTGTTTTTCACCATCATGCATGTGGCGGCCCTCGTCATCGCCACGGTTCCGGCCGGGAAGATCGCCCTGTTCGCCGTCCTCTACCTGGCGGTCGTTTTCCTCTCCGTCCTGGCCCTGATCACAAGGAGCTGATATGATCGAACGCGTCATCCGCTGGTCCCGGAAGAAATCTCCGTGGATCCTGCATCTCAATTCCGGCGCCTGCAACGCCTGCGACATCGAAATCGTCGCCGCCCTCACCCCCCGCTTCGACCTGGAACGGCTGGGCGTCCTGTTGCGGGCCACGCCCCGGCACGCCGATGTGATCATCGCCTCCGGTCCGGTCACCCGGCAGATGAAGGACCGGATCATCAGGATCTATGAACAGACGCCGGACCCGAAGTTCGTCGTCGCCGTCGGAGCCTGCGCCATGTCCGGCTGCGTCTACCGCGGGGCCTACAACGTCTACGGCGGCCTGGACCAGGTCATCCCGGTCAACGTTTACATTCCCGGCTGCCCGGTCCGTCCCGACGCCATCCTCAACGGCGTCGTCAATCTCCTCAACACCCTCTGAGAGAACCCAAATGAACGACGAACAAAAAATCGAAAAGCTGAAGACGTTCGCCCCCCCCGAGGCGATCGCCCACCCGGCTCCCCGCCGCATTTTCGTCACGGTCGAACCGTCCGGACTCGTCGCCCTGACCGCCCGGATGAAGGCCGAGTTGGACACCTGGTTTTTAAGCACGATTTCGGGCGTGGACAAGGGCGAATTCTTCGAACTCCTTTATCATTACGGAGACACGTCCGGTTCGGTCCATGTCCGGACAAAAATTCCCAGGAGCGATCCCCGTCTCCCGTCCATCTGCGGCGTGATTCCGGGCGCCGTCCTTTACGAGCGGGAAATCCAGGAGATGTTCGGCATCACCGTCGAAAACATCCCCGACCCCCGGCCGCTTTTAACGTCCGACGACTGGCCGGCCGGGAACTTCCCCCTGCGCAAGGACTGGAAATTCGACCGGCCGGCCGAAGTCATTCCGGGAGGCAAGAAATGAAGTTCAACATCCCCATCGGCCCCCAGCACCCGGCCTTGAAGGAGCCCATCTCGATCCGCCTGTCGGTCGAGGGCGAAGTCATCCGGGACGCCGACCTCCGCCTGGGCTACAACCACCGCGGGGTGGAGAAATTGGCCGAGGAGAAATCCTACATCCAAAACATCTATTTGTGCGAACGGATCTGCGGGATCTGCTCCCACTCCCACTCGACCTGCTTCGTCCAGGGCGCCGAAAAACTCCTGGAGATCGAGCCGCCCCGCCGGGGCGTCTACATCCGCTACCTCGTCTCCGAGCTCGAGAGGGTCCACAGCCACCTCCTCTGGCTCGGCGTGGCCGGCCACGAAGCGGGCTTCGACACCTTCTTCATGTACACCTGGCGGGACCGGGAAATCGTCATGGACCTTCTGGAAATGATCTCGGGCAACCGCGTCCACTACGCCATCAACACCCTGGGCGGCGTCCGCCGGGACATCGACGGGCCCCTGAAGCAAAAGATTTTCGACGGCTTGGCCGTCCTGCGGGAGCGGAGCGAATATTACCTCAAGATCGGCTCATCGGAGCCGACCTTCGTCGCCCGGCTGGCCGGAGTCGGCCGTCTGACCAAGCAACAGGCCATGGACCTCTGCGCGACCGGACCGACGGCCAAGGCTTCGGGCGTCGCCCTCGACGTGCGGAAGGATGACCCCCATGACTTCTACGACGAGGTCGAATTCGACGTCGTCACCTCGGACCTGTGCGACGTCCTCGGCCGGACGGTCGTTCGAATCAAGGAAGTCTTGGAATCGTATAAAATCTGCGAGCAGATCCTTCGGAAGCTCCCGGACGGCCCCATCGCGGTCAAGTCCCCCCGCCGGGCCAAGCCCGGCGAGGTCGTCAGCCGCTACGAGGCCCCCCGCGGAGAAAACATCCATTACATCATCGCCAACGGCACCGAGAAGCCGGAACGGCTCAAGGTCCGGGCGCCGACGCTGGGCAACTACGCGGCCACCATCGAGATGCTCCGCCACGGCTTCATCGCCGACGTCCCGCTGATCTTCGCCGCCATCGATCCCTGCATCTGCTGCGCCGAACGTTCGGTGGAAATGGTCGACGCCCGGTCGGGAGAGGAGCGGACGTACCGCTTCTCCGACCTACGCCGGATGGCAAACGAACGCGCCCGGACACTGCCCCTTCAAAGGAACGTCGCATGGCCGCTTTGAACACGATCCTCTATCTCGTCGTTTTTCCCGGAATTCTCTTCCTTTTCGTCTATTCGACCTTCGTCGAGTGGTTCGACCGGAAAGTCTTCGCCCGCCTGCAGAACCGGATGGGGCCGACCCACACCGGAAAATCCGGCCTTCTCCAGCCCATCGCGGACTTCGTCAAGTTGATGGCCAAGGAAGACATTGTCCCCGATAAGGCGGACAAGAAGATGTTCTCGGCCCTGCCGGTCGTCGGCCTGGCCATCGTCATCACCGCCGGACTGCTCCTTCCGGTTTGGAACATCGATTTGGCTTCTCCCGGGCCGATTTCCTTCCCCGGGGACCTCATCGTCATCCTGTACCTCCTGAGTCTTCCGACCCTGGTCCTGTTTTTAGCCGGATGGTCCTCGACCAACGCTTTTTCGATCATCGGCGGGACGCGCGTTCTTACGATGCTCTTTGGGTACGAAGTGCCCCTGTTTCTCGCCGTCCTCTCGCCTGCCGTTTTAGCCGGCTCCTGGCGAATGGCCGAGATCGCGGCGTTCTACCGGGCCCACCCCCTCCTTCTTTTAGTCAACCTCATCGGCTTCGTCGTCGCCCTGATTTCGGTCCAGGCCAAGCTCGAGCGGACGCCCTTCGACATCCCCCACGCCGAGACCGAAATCGTCGGGGGGACGTTTACCGAGTACTCGGGGAAAAAGCTGGCCTTCTTCCGGCTGATGGCCGACATCGAGATGGTCGTGGCCGCCGGATTGCTGGCGACCGTCTTCATGGGCGGATTCGGCGGCGGCATTCTTTCCGCCTTCGTTCAATTCATCGCCAAGACGCTGCTGGTCGTCTTTCTCCTGACGGTGCTTCGGGCCGTAACCGGGAGAATCCGGGTCGACCAGGTCGTTTCCTTCGCCTGGAAGTGGCTGGCCCCGCTGGCCGTTCTCCAGCTCCTGATCGTCATCCTGATCAAAGGGTTCGTATTATGAAAGTCGCCGCC
The DNA here is from genome assembly GCA_016931595.1 of Candidatus Aminicenantota bacterium. GTDB lineage: Bacteria > Acidobacteriota > Aminicenantia > Aminicenantales > UBA4085 > JAAZPG01. The sequence goes on from JAFGEN010000083.1 coordinate 15,050, forward strand.
TTCCTTCCCGAGCTTATCCGTCACCTCTTTAAAAAGCCGGCCACCCTCGACTATCCCTTCAAGAAGGTCGCCGTGCCCAAGGATTTCCGGGGAACCCCGTTTCTCCATCCCGAGATCTGCATCGTCTGCAAGGCCTGCGAGAGGGATTGCCCGGCCGAGGCAATCGAGATCACCTCGATCAACGAGGCCGAGAAGCGGTTCCGGATGGTGATCCACAACGACCGGTGCATCCATTGCGCCCAGTGCGTGGATTCCTGCCCGACCACCCCGGTCAAGGCCATGGAGATGGACAGCCTTCACGAACTCTCCTCGTTCGACCGGCATGACCTGAAGAAAGAGTGGGAGTACGTGCGGGCCCTCCCCAAACGGCCCGCGCCCGCCGCACCCAAGCCGGCCGCGGAAACA
>JAFGEN010000367.1 GCA_016931595.1 Candidatus Aminicenantota bacterium
TCGGGCTTTGCCGTCCTTTGCGACGCCTCGGAGCCAGGGCGCGCCTTGCATCTACAGCCCTCTCGACTCGTGCATAATCCAGGTTAAAATCGAGGGCCGGACGATTTCCTTCACGATACCCGACGCTCCCGGGCCTCCGGTCGTGAGAGGAACCCTGGATGAAACGGGAAGGAGGATGTCGGGCACAATCTTCCAGAACGAGATGGATGGCATCTTCCGGGTCGAAAAAATCATCGACTGTCCGGCCGATCAACGGTCACTCGCCCCGTCCGTCCGTTGCCGCCCATTCGGCCGGGCCGGGATATCGATGACCGCCGTTACTTCTTCAGGTTGATCCGTCCCCATCCGAATAGGTTGTCGGGGCCGGGGTCGCCCAAATCCGCCGCCCGGGATTCGAGAATCGTCCGGACTTGGTCCAGGGTGAAATCCGCCCCGCCGATCAGAAGCCCCAGGGCCCCGGCCAGATGCGGCGCGGAGGCCGAAGTCCCGTAGAAATCCCGGTATCCGTATGTCGTCGTCGAAACGCCCGAGGGCGCGGCGAAATCGGGCTTGATCCGCCCGTCCCAGGCCGGTCCCTGCGAGCTGTAGTAATGGTAGAAATCGCCGACGGCGTCGGAAGCTCCGGCCGTCCAGGCCCGGGCGGCATCGGCCGGCGAGGTCAAGCTTCGCGACGGCACGTTGTGCTCGATCGTGTTGGAGTTCCCGTAGGTAAACACCTCGAGACGCATGGGCCGGTCGGCCCGAGCCCGGACAATGCTCACCCCAAATGTCGCGTCTTGGGGGAAGGAATAGCCCCAGATGTCCTCGGCCGGCCAATCGCCCCCGTTTTGGACAGCCGAGGCTCGGTCGACAGCGATCCAATCCAAGCCGGTCCAGCGCCACAACACAAGGTCGTAATCCTGGTCCGTCCCGGTGAAATCCCAACCCGTCCACGTCCCCCAATCCTTCCAATTGAGAAAGACGCCGATCGTCTCCCCGCCCCGGACGTTGAAGGAGAGGATTTCATCCCCTGGGGCGAATTCATGGATTCCATCGTTGTCCCGGTCGGTGAATTCGCCGTCCCAGTGGGAATCGGCGTTGTTTCCAGCCGAGGCGGCCCAGACCAGGCCCCGGTCGGAGGCCTCATCGACGACGTCGCAGAGAGGCCCCGTCCCGTCGCCGGGCCCGGCATTGTACCAGCCGACGGAACAGGAGACGACATCGACGCCCTTCTGGTCGAACCATTCGATTGCCTGGTACATTTCGACGTCGGTGTCGAAGTTGGCCAGGAAGAGGGCCGCTCCCGGAGCCATGTCATGGACGATCTCGGCACAGGCCGCGCCGTGGGGCTCGCCGGCCTCGAGGTCCTTGTCCTGGCGGAACGATTTGGTCTCGACCTTGTCGGGAAGATCCGTGCCGAGAAGGTTTTGGTATCCGGAAAAGCCGATGTCCAGAATCCCGATCTTGACCGGGTAAACATGGAAGGGGGGGAGTTCGGCCCAGGCTTCGGCGCCGGTGAGGGCCACGCCCTCCGAAATGGATTTATGGGGGACGGGACGGCGCGGAGCCCTGATCCGCAAGACCCGAGGGTCGAGGGCCCAGACGGCCAGGTTGTTGATTGGGATCAGGGCTTGGATCAGGTTCCTGTAACGGGCCTGGATTTGACCTCCCCGTGCGGAAATCCTTCCGGCCAGGAGGTCAATCTCGTTCCCGGCAGTCTTTCCCCTGGAGAAAACGCGCCCTTCGACCACGACCTGCAGGCTGCCGTTGTCGGCGGCAAGCCCGCGGACCGAGGCGAAAGCGGCCGCTTCCTCTCTGCCCCGGCTGGTCCGCACCTGGAGGAACCGGCTCAACGCCGCGTCAAGCTTCGGCTGAAGGCTCCGGGCGGGCAGACCGAGGGGCGAACGTTCATTCCGGGCCGGCGGCTTGTCGGGAGATGAGGCCCGGCCTGAAAGAATCGCGGCCGCGAAGAGGGCGAAAATCAAGCCGGCTGCGGCCGGGCGCCTCATTGATTTTTTCCCGGCCCGGACAGGGCGATTTTCAGCCCCAGGGAAAGCGTCAGGGTATCGAAACTCAAGCCTGTCAGCATCCCGGAGGCGGTTTCTCCGGAGTGGACATCGGTGATCGACCATTCGCCGGAACCCTTGAGCAGGGTGTAACCGGCAGTAAAGTCGAGGGACATCTTCGGCGAGAGAACGAGTTCAATCCCTGCCCCCAGGCGGACGGCCAGGCCGCCGTTGCAGGTCTCGTCGATTTCGAAACCGACGGAATCGTAGTCGTCGACAAGGTCCTCGTCGAGTTTGAATGAGTGAATCGCGTACCCGGCCGCGGCTTCGCCGAACGCGGTCAGCTTTTCTCCAAGGGGGAATCGGGCCTTGAGGGCGACTTCGACGGGCAGGACATTTAACTTCCCGAGGCTCAAGCCGTCGACCGAGCCTGCCGACTTCAATGACCAGTTCCTCAATCCCAGTTCGAGGGAAAAGCGCGGGTCCAGTTCCCAGCCGGCGGCGATTCCGAAGCCGACGCTGCCGGAATACGAGGTCCCCGTCGGAAGGGCATAAATCCCCTGGAGACGGGCGTACAGGTCGGCCCGAACCGGACCGGCGGAGGCCAGCAAGGCCGCCGCGCAAAGAACGAGGGACAAAGTGCGTTTCATGGGAATTCCTTTCAGCGGTCTTTCATTTTCGGCCGTATCCGCCGCCCCCCGGCGTTTCGATGCGGATGACGTCGCCCGCCTGGACGGCCAGGTCGCACTTGGAGCCGAGATTTGTTTTCCGGCCCTTCGAGATCAGGATGTTCCGCCCCTTTCGGCCCGGCGAGCCGCCGACCAGGCCGTAGGGGGCGAACGACCGGCGTTCGGACATGATCGTCACCCGCGTCGGGACGACGAACTCGTATTCCCGGACGATCCCATCGCCGCCGCGATTTGCGCCGCGGCCGCCCGAGCCCCGCCGAAGGGAATAGCCGCGGATCCGGAGAGGAAGATAGCTCTCCAGGGCTTCCAGAGGCGTGTTCAGGGAATTGGTCATGTGGGTATGGACGCCGGAGAGGCCGGGATGTTCGGCACTTGCGCCCATGCCGCCTCCGATCGTCTCGTAATAGGCGAAATCCTTCCGGCGGACGGGATCGTATCCGCCCAGGGCGATGTTGTTCATCGTTCCCTGGCTGGCCGCCGGGATGCGGCCCGGGACGGCCTTGGCCAGGGCCCCAAGGAGGACGTCGACGATCCGCTGGGACGTCTCGACGTTCCCCGCGGCAGTGGCCGCCGGGAAGCGGGCGTTGACGACGAGCCCGGGCGGGGCGATGATCGAAATCGGCCTGAGAAGTCCGGTATTGACCGGGATGTCCTCCTCGATCAAGGAGCGGAACACATACATGACGGCCGAAGTCGTGACCGCCAGGTTGGCGTTGACTCCGCCCGCAACCTGGGGCGACGATCCGCGGAAGTCGACCTCCGCCCGGCCTCCGCCGATTTTGACCCGGACCGAGATTCGGACGGGTTCATTCGAGATTCCGTCATTGTCCAGGACATCTGAGAACGCGTAAGAGCCCGGCGGAATTTCCCGAAGCGTCCGGCGAAGATAGGTCTCGGTGTAGTCCTGGATCAGGCCGGCATAGCGCTCGACCCGCGCGAGCCCGAACTTGTCCGCAGCCTCGAGGATCCGAACCCGGCCTTTTTCGCAAGCCGCGACCTGGGCCAGGAGGTCGCCCTTCCGTTCCTCGGGCGTCCGGACATTGGCCAGGATGAGGCGGAGGAGATCCTCGTTCATCCGGCCGCGGCTTCTGAGCTTGATAGGGGGGAGGATGAGCCCTTCCTGGAAGATTTCCCGGGCCAGGGGCATGCTCCCCGGGGACATGCCGCCGACGTCGGAATGGTGGGCCCGGTTGGCGGCGAAAAAGGCCGGCCGGCCCCCGATGAAGACCGGGGCGATCGCGGTGATGTCGGGCAGATGCGTTCCACCCCGGTAAGGGTCGTTGAGAAGGACCAGGTCGCCGTCCTCGAACCGAAGCGAGGCCAGGGCGGCCTGGACCGAAAGCGGCATCGCTCCGAGGTGGACCGGGATGTGGGACCCCTGGGCCAGGGTTTCCCCTTTCCGGTTGAATACGGCGCAGGAATAATCCTTCCGTTCCTTGATATTGGGGGACAAGCTGGTCCGGCCCAAAACCGCGCCCATCTCCTCGGCGATGGAGATGAACAGGTTCTTGAAGATTTCGATTTCGATGGCGTCCGGAGCGTTTTTTCTCATCGGCCTCTCCGGATGATCAGGTTGCGGTAGCCGTCGACGCGGAGAGAGAATCCGGGAGGGAGAAAGGTCGTCGAGCCGAAATCCCCGACCAGGGCGGGCCCTGTGAGGCCCTGGCCCGGCTCGAGAAGAGCCCGGTCGAAGACCGGCCCGCGAAGCCGCTGCCCGCGGTAAACCATCGGCAGGTCTTTGCGGAAAGCGTCGGCGAGCCGGGCGCCGCGGCGGGGAGGGCTTTTCCGCAGCCTGATTTTTTCGCTGAGCCCCCGGGCTTTGAGTCTCAGGGTCACGATCTCGACGGCTCCCTGGGGGTTTTGGTAAGCATAGGTCTTCAAGTGGGCCCGATGGAACATCCCGGCCAGCCGCTGATAACCGTCCGGCCGGAAGGGGAGGGTAATCTCGTAGGATTGCCCGAGATAACGGAGATCGACGGCCCGCTCTAAAAGCATCTCCTTCAGCCGAAAGCCGTCTTCGGTTAATTCCTTGCGGGCCCGCTTCTCCATTTCCTGGAACGTCCGCTCGAGGTCCGCTTTGTTGACCCGGTCCGTCGTTTTCAGGACCGACCGCGAGAAGTCCTTGACCGAATCGGCCAGGAGGAGGCCGAAGGCGGAGAGGACGCCGGCATTTTCCGGCGAAAGGACCGCTTCCATCCTCAGCCCGGCGGCCAGGTCGGCGGCATGCATTCCGCCGGCTCCGCCGAACGACAGGAGGGTGAATTCCCGGGGGTCGATGCCCCGTTCGAGGCTGATCACCCGGATGGCTTTTTCCATGTTGGCGTTGGCGATATCGACGATGCCCTGGGCCGTTTCCAGGGTTGATTTTCCGATCCGCGACGCCAGGCGTCCGACGGCGGCCTGACTCCGTTCCGGATCGATCTTCATCTTTCCGCCGAGGAAGAAGTCGGGATCGATCCGGCCCAGGACCAGGTCGGCGTCGGTGACCGTCGGAAGCTCGCCCCGGCCGTAGCAGGCCGGCCCGGGTTCGGCCCCGGCGCTTTCCGGACCGACCCGCAGCGACCCGCCCGCGTCGAGGTGGGCGATCGACCCCCCGCCGGCTCCGACGGAATGGATGTCGATGACCGGCAGACGGATCGGGAAGTCGCCGATGGCGCTTTCGCTGGTCCGCCGAATGTCGCGATCGACAAGGGAGACGTCGGTCGAGGTCCCGCCCATATCGAAACTGATGAACCGGGGAAAGCCGGCCGAACGAGCCAGGTGGAGAGAGCCGACCACTCCGCCGGCCGGTCCCGAGAGGGCGGTCCGAATCGGCTCCATCTTGGCTTTCCGGGCGGAGATGGTGCCTTCATTGGACTGCATGATCCGAAGGGCGGCCGGGCCGATCCCCGCCTGGAGCGACCCTAAGTAACGGTTGAGGATCGGCATTAGGTATGCGTTGACCGCAGTCGTGGACGTCCGCTCGAATTCCCGGTATTCCGGAAGGAGGCGGGACGATGCGCAGACGAGCATCCCCCGGCCCTCGAGTTCCCGGGCGACCGCCTCTTCATTGGCGCCGTCGGCGTAACCGTTGATGAAGGAAACGGCGACGGCCTCGACGCCGAGGGCGGAGAGCTTTCGAGCCAGGGCTCGAATGTCGGCCGGAGAAACAGCCCGTTCGACCCGGCCGTCGGGTCCGGTCCGCTCGGCCAGGCCGAAGCACATCGTCCGCCGGATGAGGGGTATGCGGGCCTCGCCCTTCAGGCTGTAGAGAAGACGCCGGGTCTGCCGGCCGATGGACAGCATGTCCTCGTATCCCTTCGTGGTGACGAGGGCTGTCCGCGAGCCTTTGCGTTCGAGCAGGGCGTTGGTGGCCACGGTTGTGCCGTGGATGACCAGGAGGGGCTTTCCGGATTCGAGAAACTCACTCAGTCCTTGAAGAATCGCCCGGGATGGGTCATCCGGCGTGGAGGGGATTTTTTTTGTCGACAGGCGCCCTTCCCGGAAGATGACGAAGTCGGTGAAGGTTCCCCCCGTATCGACGCCGACGCGGATGAGAGACCCGGATTTCATCGGTCAACGGCACGTGCTGCAGGTTCCGCCCTGGCAGGTGGAACAGCTCGAGGCCGCTTTCAGGCGGCTTCCCCCGCCGCCGATTCCGAACGAGGAACAGACTTTGCGGATCTTCGGACTGCCGCAAGCGGAGCAGACGACCTCGGCTTCCCGGCCGAGCCGGACGAGGGCTTCGAAACGCTTCCGGCATTGTGAACATTCGAATTCATAGAGAGGCATGGCCAGGGTATTGTACCGTTTAGGGCGGGTTTCGTCCAGAACCGCCGGGCTATTTCAAATAAAGGCGGCCGAAGCCGTAGGAATTATCCTTGCCGCTTGGGCCGAGGTCCAGGGCTCGGCTTTCGAGGATCGTCCGGACCTGGGCCGAAGTATAAGGGGTTTTGGACATCAGCAGCCCCGCCGCTCCGGCGACGTGGGGCGCTGAGGCCGAGGTACCGGCGAAGGCCTTAGGCCCGTACGTCGCGGTGCTCACACCGGAGAATGCGGTCAGGTCGGGCTTGATCCGGCCGTCGCTCGTCGGGCCGCGCGAGCTGAAGGCTTCGAGAAGGTCGCTTTCGGCATCGGTGGCCCCGACGGCGAGGGCTTCGACGGCGTCGGCCGGGATTCCGAGGCTGCCCGCCGGCACGGGAAACTCGATCCCGGCGGATGCGCCCTGGACGAAGATCTCCAGGGTCTTGTTGATCGTAGCCCCGAACTTGAGGATCGAAACCCCGTAAACGGCGGCGGTTGCGGATGTCCAGTGAGAGCTCTGCTCGACGGGCGTTTGCCCGGGTGTTCCGTCCTGCCAGTCGTCGCAGTACTCGAGCAGTTCCCAGCCGGTCCCTGTCCAGCGCCACAGGAGCAGGTCGTAATCCTGGGTCGGATTTCCGTAAGACGATCCGGTCCAGGTCCCCCAATCGTTCCAGGACAGAGTCGCCCGGGTCGAAGCGCCGGCCGGGACTTCCCATTGAAGGATGGCATCGTCTCCCGAAAAATTATGGAACAGGTCCCCGTTCGGGTCGGAGAATGTTCCTTCCCAATGGTTTTCGGCGTCGTCGCCGGCCGCCCCGACCCAGAGGATGCCCTTTTCGGCGCATTTCTTGACATCCTCGCAGATCGGTCCCGTGCCGTTGCCCGCTCCCGCGCCCGGCCAGACCAGGGCGCAGGACACGATGTCGACTTTTTCGGACATCAGGTAGTTCACTGCGGCGTGCAGCTCGACGTCTGTTTCGAAGTTGACCAGGTAGATTTTCGCTTCCGGGGCCATGTCGTGGATGATCTCGGCGCAGGCTGTGCCGTGAGACGTTCCGGCCGCGATGTCGCCGTCGGACCGGAAGGAGCTCACGACGACATTGGAGGGGAGCTCGCTTCCCTGGCGTGTTTGGTAGCCTTGAAAACCCAGGTCGAGAACGGCGATTTTCACCGGATCCTCGGGCGCCCTGAAGGAGGGGATATCGCTCCAGGCTTGGGCTCCACTCCTGGGGACGCCTTCCGACTGGACCGCGGCTTCAACCGGCCGTACCGGTAAGCGGAGGCGGGAGACGAGAGGATCTCCGGCCAGGAACTCGACCGCCGCCGGCGGCAGGAGTGCCTGGATTTCAAAGCCCTCTTCAAGCTCCACCCTGCCGCCAAGCGAGGCGATCCGGCTGGGAATCACCGAGGGCCGGCCCGGCCCGGCGGGCCCGGGGAAGCGCTCGGCTGTTTGCAACACCACCCGGATCAGGCCTCCCGTGTCCGACTCATGGCCTGAGATTGCCGTCAATCGGGCCGCCTTCGAGAGCCGGGCGTCGATTTTAGGGTGGGCGGTCTTTGAAGGGGCGGCGTATCCCGAGAGATCGGCCGGCCCGGGGACGGCTTTTTGGCCGGGGCGATCCGGTCCGTCGGCCGGAGTCATGACGGCCGTCGCTGTCAGGCCGGTCACCAGCCCGAAAACCGCGATGATCCGGCCGAATGGGGCTTTCATGGTTAGAGGCATTATCGTTTTGTCCCTTCAGGGATGTCAAGCCGGCCCGTGGAAGACAGGAATTTTCCGAGCAAGGCCCGGCCGGAAGCTGCGTCCCGGGCGGCGACGACGGTCCGGTCGGAAAACGTTCTGAGGATTTCCGAGGCGGAGAAGTCTCCCCGGGCTGAATCCTTTTTCCCGGTGAAGGGAAAGAGGTCGGGACCGCGCTGGCACTTGGCGTTGAGGTTGATCCGCGAGACATGAGGCGAGGCGGCCTCGATCAGCGGCCCGAGCGTTTTGAAGTCGGCGGTAAAAAGGCTGACTTGCTGGCCGAAGGAGGACTCCCGAAGATAAGCGACGGGCTCGGCGGCCCGGTTGAACGGAACGATGGGGATCAGGGGGCCGAATTGCTCTTCCTTGTAAACGGTCATTCGCCGGCCGACCGGATCAAGAATCGTGGGAAAAAAAATCGAACCGGCGGTCCGGCCGCCGTTTGCGTTGACGATTTCCGCGCCGCGGCTGACGGCGTTCCGGACGAGGGCCCGAAGGTAGGGGATTCGGGCCGGGTCGGCCAGGGGCGTGATGCGGACTCCAGGCGTCCAGGGCATTCCGATCCCGACTTCGGCCGTTTCCGCGATGAGGCGATCGAGGACGGCCGCCCTGACATCCTTATGGACAAAGAGGATTTTCAAGGCCGCGCAGCGCTGGCCGTTGAAGGCCAGGGCCCCAAGGAGGCATTCATGGACGGCCGTATCGAGATCGGCGTCGGGAAGAATGACGGCGGCGTTTTTCGCCCCCAGGCCGAGGAGTGTCCGGAGGCGGGTTTTTTTAGGATGGAGGTTGATCAAGCGGTCGGCCACGGCCAGGGAGCCGATGAATGCGAAGACGTCGATTCCGCCGCTTTTCATCAGCGGCTCGAGGACGGCCCGGCCGTCTCCAGAGAGAACCTGGATCGCTCCCGGAGGGAAGGCGGCGGCGAGCGCTTCGAGGAGCAGGTCGAAAAACAGGGCGCCGATGCGCGGAGGTTTGACGATGACCGCGTTACCGGCCAGGAGCGCCGGAACGACCAGCCCGAAGGTCTCGAACAGCGGATAATTATAAGGACCGGCGCAGAGGGCGACGCCGCGGGGCTCGTCCCTGATGAGTCCAAGGATGCCCTTTTCTCTTTTGACGATCCGGGCGGCCCGTTCCCGTTTCCGGGCGATTTCGATCATCCGGCCGATCGATTCGATCGTCCGGTCGAATTCGTCCTCGAGTTCCGCATGGGGCTTGGCGATTTCCCACATCAGGGTTCGGACGATGGGTTCTTTGAGAGAAGCCAGACGACATGCAAATTCCGAGAGAGCGGAGATGCGACGCTCGAGCGGAGCGGAGGCCCACGCTCCCCGGCCTTCATCGAAGGCTTTCCGGGCGGCAGCCAGCATTCGAAGAGCATCCCTGCCGCCCATTTCCGGCCGAGAGCCGAGGCGCAAGTGGACGAGTCCCGTCGGAGTCCGGATTTCAACAGGCGAGAAGAGATCGACGGTCCGTCCTTGCCAAGGGACCAGCTCGCCCGCAAGAAGCAGCCGGCGTTGTTCGATCGGACGGCCCGGGCTAAAGGACCGGGGAACAGCGTTCTGGCGGACGAAAAGGGCGGCTGGATCGGCCGGGGCCGTCCCGACCCGGAAGACGGGCCTGGACGGGGTTCGGCGTTTCGTGTTTGCGGAATCTGTCATTTATCCCGACGTCCTTGTGAAATCTAAAATAAAATCCGTCCCGACGCTCCTGAAGTTTATCACGACCCAGGGCCTGCGGCCAAGAGAAGGGCGGGATTAGGGCGGCGGAAAGGATGAAAAACGTCTTGAGCAGGACCGGCGTTTTCGTGTATGATAACCCTTACTTTTTCTGTCCGGAAAACGAACCCTGGGCCGGACCTTCGGGATGCGGCCCGAAAAGGAACTGGTATGAAAGCGTTTACGCCCGAGACAATCCGCAACCTCGCCCTCACCGGCCACGGCGCCGCCGGAAAAACCTCCCTGGCCGCGGCCATGCTCTTCAACGCCGGAGTGACCAACCGGCTGACCAAGGTCGACAAGGGCAACACCGTCACGGACTATGAGCCCGAGGAAATCGAGCGGAAAATTTCGATCAGCTCGGCCCTCTGCCATGTCGAGCACCACGATCACAAGCTCAATATCGTCGACACGCCCGGGTACTCCAACTTTCTCTGGGACACGCGGGCTTGTCTTCGGGCAGTGGATGCGGCGGCGGTCCTGGTCGACGCCGTGGCCGGAGTCGAAGTCGGGACGGAAAAAGTCTGGGACATGCTGGAGGAATATAAGCTCCCCCGCCTGTTCATCGTCAACAAGATGGACCGGGAAAACGCCCATTTCGCCCCGGCCGTTGAGGCCGTCCAGCAGTTCTTCGGCCGCCAGGCCATCCCCGTCCAGATTCCCCTGGGCGAGGAAAAAAACTTCCGCGGCGTCGTCGATCTCGTGGCGATGAAGGCCTTTGTCTTCGAAAAGGATGAAAGCGGAAAGTTCGTTGAGGCCCCCGTTCCGGCCGAGGTCAAGGACGAGGCCGATAAGCGGTACCGCGAGCTGGTCGAGATGGTCGCTGAAAGCGACGAAAAGCTGATGGAGACATATCTCGACAAGGGAGAACTCTCTCCGGAGGATGTCCTTCGGGGCTTGAAGAGCGCCATCGCCTCCCGCCTGATCTACCCCGTCTTTGCCTGCGCCGGGGCGGCCAATATCGCCGTCCAGCCTCTGTGCGACCGGGTCGTCGAATTTCTGCCCTCGCCGGTCGAACGAGCCGTGACCGAAGCCGCGGTCAACGGCCAGGCCGGGCCTCTGCAACCTTCGGCCGACGGGCCGTTCGCCGCCCTCGTGTTCAAGACGATCTCAGACCCCTATACCGGCCGGATTTCGATGATGCGCGTCTTTTCCGGGAAGATGCCTCCCGACGGTATGGCCGTAAACCCGGGCAAAGAAACCGATGAGAAATTCGCCGGCTTCTTTTATCTTCAGGGTAAGGAACAGGCGGCGGCGGGGACGGCTGTCGTCGGCGACATCCTGGCCACGGCCAAGCTGAAGGCCACGGCGACCGGAGACACCCTGGCGGCCAAGGGCTGCGGGATCGTCATCCCGCCGATCAAGTTCGCCGAGCCGGCGATTTCGTTCGCCATCGAGCCCAAGACCAGGGCCGACGAAGATCGGATCTCCCAGGCCTCCCACCGCCTGATGGAGGAGGACCCGACCATCCGGTTCGAACGGGATCCCGACACCAGCCAGCTTCTTATTTCGGGCGGCGGCGAGCTCCACGTCCGGATCGTTACGGAAAAACTGAAGAAGCGCTATAACGTCGACGTCGACCTCAAGCCTCCCAAGATCTCCTACAAGGAAACGATCAAGGGCCGGGCCGATGTCCAGGGTCGGCATAAAAAGCAAACCGGCGGCCGTGGGCAGTTCGGCGACGTATGGATCAAGATGGAGCCGCTCGCCCGGGGCAAGGATTTCGAGTTCGAGGACAAGATCTTCGGCGGCGCGATTCCGCGCAACTTCATTCCCTCCGTCGAAAAGGGCCTCATCGAGGCCAAGAAGAAGGGCGTCCTGGCCGGATATCCGGTCGTCGACTTCAAGGTGACCCTTTACGACGGGTCCTACCATGACGTCGACTCGTCGGACATCGCCTTCAAGATCGCCGCCTCCAAGGCCTTCAAACTGGCCATGCAGCAATCCAAGCCGACCATTCTCGAGCCGGTGATGAATGTCGAAATCTACACTCCCGAGGCCTATATGGGCGATATTATGGGCAATCTCAACGGCCGCCGCGGCCGGGTCAGCGGGATGGAGCAGAAGGGCTCGATGCGGATCCTCAAGGCCACCGTTCCGATGTCGGAAATGCTCGACTTCGAGCCGACCCTGACCTCGATCACCGGCGGGCGCGGCTCCTTCCACATGGAATTTTCCCACATGGAGGAAGTTCCGGCCCAGCTTCAGCAGAAGATCATCGCCGAGGCGGTCAAGGAAGGTCGGGTGAAGACCGAAGAAGAATAATTCCCGGACTTCGCTTCCGGAAGTTTTATTTCGCCCGGCCGAAAGGGCCGGGTTTCCAGAGCAGCCAGACGTTCGGGTCCAAAACGACGTCGGCCGGCTCCTTCTCCAGTTTGAAGGAAAACGTCTCTTCACGCCCTTCCATTCGAACGGTCTCGACGTTCGGCGCCGCGCCCGCTTCGGGAACGAAACCGAGGTCGATGTCCGTCCGGAAGACCGTTTCTCCGCCTTGGAGCTGGCGGAGGTTGACGGTCAGGACGCCGTCGGCGTAGGACCAATCGCCCCCGATCTCCGGTTGTCCGGGCGTAAACGCCCATTGACGGAAGAAGGGTTCGAGATTTTTTCCCGAGGCTTCCTCCATCACCGCCCGGAGGTCGTCGGTCAGGGCGGTGCCGTTTTTAAACCGGGAGTAGTATTCGGAAATTCCCTTCCAGAACGTTTCGTCGCCGACCAGGCGGCGGAGCATGTGGAGAAACCAGCCGCCCTTCTGGTAGCTGTTCGTGCTCAGGATATTGCGAAGGTCGGGGGAGGCCGGGGTGACCAGGGCCGCCTCCGGGTTGCGCTGGTGGTAGCGGAGAACCCGGTCGCGGTCCCGGCGGAGGCCGGAGACGAGCATGTCGCGCCCTTTCTCGTACTCTTCGTAGACGTGTGTGAAATAAGTGGCGAAGCCCTCGCTCAGCCAGGTGTGGTCCCAGTCGGCCTCGGTCACCGAATCACCGAACCACTGGTGGGCGATCTCGTGGGCGAAGAGATTCTCAGCTCGGTTTTGTCCGGTGACGACGTTCTCGTGATAAAAAACGGCCGAGGCGTTTTCCATGCCCCCGTAGCGGGTCTTGGACTGGACGTTGGCCAGCTTTTCATACGGGAAGGGGCCGATTTTCCAGGAGTAAAATTCCATCGGTTTGAGGGCGATCCTGAAATCGAAGAAACCGGGGTCGCGCTCCGCTGCGTAAACCCAGGACTGGACGGGGACGCATCCGACCCGTCCGATCGTTTCGACCGCGAAGCGGGCCAGGCCGACGACCATGCAGTACGTCGCGACCGGGACCGTGGTCCTGTACCGGGTCAGCCGGCGGCCGCCGGCGAGACTTGTGGTCTCGACCACCTCTCCGGTTGCGACGACCTGGTAGGTTTCCGGAGCGGTGACGGCGAACGCGCAGGTGGCCTTATCGTAGGGGTGGTCGATCGTCGGGATCCAGAAACGAGCCCGGTCGGGGAAGTTGTCGGCAAAAAAGGCCCGCTCGGCGTGCTTGGTTTTTCCGATGATCAGGCCGTCGGCCGGGACGCCGGAGTAGGTCACCGTGAGGCATCTCCGGGCGCCCTTGACCGAGGGCGGATCGATGTCGATGTGCAACCGGTCGTTTTCATGGCGGAAGGATAACGGACCGGCCTCGCTCCGGACCGACGAGACAGTCATCCCGGTTTTCCCATCGGCCGACCGGTTGACCAGGTCCAGGACGAGCTCCCGGACGCCGCCGGCGTTGAACAGGAGGTCGATCGCGGCTTCGCCCGAAAGAGCGTCGGTATCGTCACGAAGCTCGAGGGTGAAATTGTAATGGCGGATGTCGACGGCCGCCTGCCGGGGATAATGATCGGCGACGGCGTGGACGGCCGGAAAGAGAAGTGCGGCTGCGGCCAGACAACACAAGAAGCGGGAGGAATTCCAGGTGCGATGCGGCATGAAGTGTGTCTCCTTCAATCAGGGAAACGAATGCTTACCAGAGTCTGTCGGAAAAAGCAACATCGAAACAAGACGTCCGGCGGCATTCCAATGCCGGGAA
>JAFGEN010000368.1 GCA_016931595.1 Candidatus Aminicenantota bacterium
GAAGGGTGACGCTGTGCTAGTCGCACTGCGAACCCTTCGTAACGAAGCAAATGCGGCCATATCGGCTCGCCCGAAGGGTAAAAACTCATATTTTCTCATCTTATTGAAAATATAATCATTAATCATGGAATTTTTTATGAATAATGCAGGGAAATTGCGGTATGTCGTTTTCCTCACGGCGGTCGCCGCCCTCGGCGGACTGCTCTTCGGTTACGACACGGCGATCATCGCCGGGGCCATCGCCTATCTCAAGGAGACCTTCGGCCTCTCGGCTTTCGGCGAGGGCCTGGCCGTCAGCATCGTCCTCGTCGGCTGCATGATCGGGGCGGCCGTCGCCGGGACCCTGTGCGACCGGATGGGCCGTCGGCGGTTCATGCTGCTCTCGGCCGTGTTCTTCTTCATCTCGGCGGTCGGCTGCGCTCTCCCCCAGAATCTCGTCCAGTTCCTGGCCTTTCGCTGGATCGGCGGGCTGGCCATCGGAGCCGCATCCATCGTCTGCCCCCTCTATATTTCCGAGATCGCCCCGCCGAAAATCCGGGGCGCCCTGGTCTCTGTCAACCAGCTGGCCATCGTCACCGGAATCCTGGTCTCCTACTTTGTCAGCTGGACTCTGGTCGGGGCCGGCCCGGCCAACTGGCGCTGGATGTTCGCGACCGGAGCGGTTCCGGCCGTCGTCTTCATCCTGTTTGTCCTGCGGATCCCCGAAAGCCCGCGCTGGCTCCTGAAGCAAGGCCGGGACAAAGAGGCTCAGGACGTTTTGGGCCGGGTAAACGAGGCGGCCGTGGCCGAAGTCGAAATGCGGGCCATTCGGGACGCCCTGTCCCAGGAAAGCGGTTCGATCCGGGAGCTGTTCCGCCCCGGCCTTCGCAAGGTCTTGTTCATCGGCGTTTTCCTGGCCGTCTTCCAGCAGATCACAGGCATCAACGCGGTCATCTACTACGCTCCCCGCTTCTTCGAGACAGCCGGGCTGGGCCGGTCCTCGGCAATTTTCCAGTCGGCCCTCATCGGCCTGGTCAATTTGGTCTTCACCCTCGTGGCCATCGCCCTGGTCGACAAGTGGGGGCGGAAGCCGATGCTTCTCACCGGGTGCGCCGGGATGGGCCTGTCCTTCGTCCTCCTGGGCGCCGCATTCAAGTTCCAGCTTTTCTCCGGACCCTTGGTCCTTGTCCTGACCCTGCTTTACATCGCCTTCTTCGCCATGACCCAGGGCCCGATCATCTGGGTGGTCATCTCCGAGATCTTTCCCAATCGCCTTCGGGGCCGGGCCATGGCCATCGCCACGGCCGCTCTCTGGGTCGCCGACTTCGCCGTCTCCCTGTCCTTCCCGGTGATCGCCGACAAGCTCCACGAGTCCTTCGCTTTCTGGCTGTATGCTGCGATGTGCGCCATCGACTTCGTCTTCATCGCCGCGATGCTCCCGGAAACGAAGGGCAAATCGCTCGAGGAGATCGAAAAACGCTGGATGAAACTCCGCTCGATCTAATCGGCCTTACCCCCGCGCTCGATTTCGAACCGGCCGTTCGCCGCGTCGAGGCTCAGGCGGGTGTCTTGGAGGATGTCGCTGCCGATGATGCCGTCCAACCTCACAACGACCGCCCGCTTGTCTCCGGTGACCGCGATCTTTTCGAAATCGAAGCGAAAACCGCCGAGAACGAGTGCAACGCCGGAAACGAAGCGCGTCCGGGCGCGGACCGATCCGCCGGCCGACCAGGTCGCCGCGGACTTCTCCCCCGCGGCCGCGGCGTCGATTTTGCCGAGAATGGTTTCGGTCAGGCTCGTCGCCCGGGATCCTGTATCCAATCCGAAGAGGACGGGACGGCCGTCGCCGGTATGAAGCCGGACCACCGGCTGCCCGAGCCAGACCAACCGTCGTTCGGAGGCGTCCCGTTTCACCGGCTTTCTCAGAATGACCTGTTTCCCGCCGTAATCGATTTCCATATCGATATGACGGATGGCGTTCCAGCCGATCAGGCCGTCGATTTTCAACAGACGGACCAAACCCAGGAGTTTGACCTCCAGGTTCCGCTTATCGATGATCATGACCGGGTGATTTCGTATTTCCAAGCCGCCGATCTTCAACTCCCGGATCGCCGCCGCCCGAACGCCGACATTCCGTCCGGTCGCGGCCCGGGCCTCGGCCTCGCCGGCGGCGAGAGAAGCCACGCCGCAGTCCTCCGCCGCATCAGAGGCGATGACGCTCAATCCGGCTCCTGTATCGATCCAAAATTTCCGTCGCCGGCCGTTGACCTCGACCTCGACGACCGGGTTCCCCCCCCAAGTAAGGGAAATCGGCCTGCGGACCGGCGATTCGGGAAAGAGATACCGTTCTTCCGGGGTTCCCCGGAACGCTTCGGCCAGGAGAATCGTGTTTCCTTCGGGAAGCGTGAATCCGCCTTTCGCCCGCAGGGCCGAGAGGTCTTCCCATTTCGACTGATGGAACAGGATCTGGAAGAGAAGGTCTCCGGCCTTGGCCGCAAGAACGGGATCTTTCGCTTCGTCGAGAGCTTTGCGGGCAAGATCCTCGGCCCGGGCCCACATCCCTCCCATGACCGCGTTCAATGAGCCGGCAAACGCCGCCTCCGCTCCCTCGATCGTCCGGCTCCCGGTCCAATCGAACTCGGCGTTTTCCATGGCTTCCCAGAATGTCGCGGCCTGTGCCTTGGCCGGGGAGGCCGAAACCATTCCCTCCCCCGCAGGACTGATCGAGACATGCGTTCCGGCCCGACAGCTGGAAAAGGGCGTCAACAGGATGCCCGATCCAAGCCCCAAGAGGCACGCCCGGAAAGCGGCCGGCAGTTTCTTCCATTCCAAAGATCCGATCATCGGCATGAGCCTCTCCTCGACGGCGCTTTTCCCCCCGGAAAATCATTTCGGGGAATATTCTTCCAACTCGGGAAGCGGACGTTTCGTTACAGAAACAAGAACCCTTTCCGTCCCGTCGGACGCCGAAGACTCCCGTCTTTCGGCCTTCATGAATCCCCCAAGGATTCGACGAGCAATCGCTCGACGGTTCCCTGGAGGACCGCCCGGAAACGCTCGACGGTCGCGTCCTTGTTCCCGGACTCGTAATCCCGGATGAAAAGCGGCGGACCGATGTTGACCCGGACTCGGCCCGGGACACCCCACGGCCGCTGGGTTCCGAATATCGAAAACGGGACGACGGGGATGTCGACGCCCTCCTCGGCCTTCATCCGGTAGGCGATAAAGGGAACGCCCCGGCCGAAGGCCCGGACGTAGGGGTTGGGGTCGTCGGGATGGACCCGGCCCCGGCCCTGCATCGAGACGACGGCCCGGCCGGCGCTCAGGTATTCCATGAAGAGTTCGACGGCCGACCGGTTGCTTTGATCGTACATGTCGGCCGGGATGGTCCCGATCCGGCCGATGTTGGCCGAGACGAATTTTACGAACATCGCCTTGAACGGCCCGAGCATTCTGTCGAAGGCCAGGCCGAAGCCCTTGAGGTGGCGGCGGAGGTGTTTGCGGATCAGGAAGTCCACATCGGCCCGGTTGAAGAGCATCCGGTTGGCGTTGAAAAACAACGGCCGGCGGACCGCCCGGTAGAGGGCCGAGGGGTCCTTGATCGCCCCGCAGTGGTTTCCGACGAGGAGAACCGGTCCGGATTCCGGGACATGACCCGCGCCGCGCGAGACGACCCGCTTGGGAAAAAGAGCGAACCGGACGACGCGCTCGATTTGGGGAGTGAACCGGACAAGCTCTTCTTCGAAGTTCGGCATCGGAAATCTTCCGCCATTTTATTCCCCGGGCCCTTTCTTGTAAATCCCGATGGAGCGTGATATTTTCCTTCCATGGCTTCCCCGGAGACGGTCAAAAAGCCCTCGTTGCTCTACGCCCTCATCCCCCTGGTCCTCATGGCCTCGCTGCTCGGCGTCGGCTACGGAGTTTATAAAATCAAAGCCCAGGTTCTCCTGACGGCCGCGGCCGCCCTCACCGGGATTCTCGGCCACGGCCTCGGCTTTTCCTGGAAGGAGATGGAACGGGGGATCGTCGAGAGCATCACCAAGGCCATGCCGGCGATTCTCATCATGCTGGCCGTCGGCGTTATGATCGGGTCCTGGATGGCCTCCGGGACGATCCCGATGGTCGTCTATTACGGGCTCAAGCTGATCTCGCCGCAGTTCTTCCTGGTCACGGCCTGCTTCATCTGCAGCCTGACCGCCGTGGCCACCGGGACCAGCTGGGGAACCATCGGAACCGTCGGCGTTGCTTTCATCGGGATCGCCATGGGCCTGGGGATCCCCCTCGGACTGGCCGCCGGGGCGGTGGTCTGCGGAGCCTATTTCGGGGACAAGATGTCGCCCTTTTCCGACATCCCCAACCTGGCCGCGGTGACGGCCGGGGCGGACCTGTTCGACCACATCAAGCACACGATGAAATCGGCCGTGCCGGGCTGGATTCTCAGCCTGGCCGTCTATTTCGTCCTCGGCTTCCGGTACGCGGGAGGAACGGTCTCCTCGGAATCGGTGACCCGGCTCACGGAAACCCTTCGGACCCATTTCACGTTCAACATCTGGCTTCTTCTCCCGGTCCTCGTCGTCTTCTACCTGGCCTTCGCCAAGAAGCCGACCGTGCCCGGGATGCTTCTGTCCTCGTTCGTCGCCGCCGTCTTGGCCGCTCTCTTCCAGAAAGCGGGGATCGTCGAAATTGCCACAGCGATGAACACCGGGTATCCTTCGGCCACCGGAGTAGCCGAGGTGGACCGTCTTCTCAGCCGGGGCGGCCTGATGAGCATGATGGAAACGCAGCTGGTGGCCATCACCGCCTTCTGTTTCGGCGGGATCATGCAGAAGACGGGGATGCTGGCCGTCATCCTGGAAAAGGTCATGGCCGGGGCCCGCAAGGCCGGGAGCATCGTCCTGGTGACGATCGGTTCGGCGGTGGTGACGGCGCTCGTGACCGGGAGCTCCTATCTTTCGGTCATCCTGCCCGGCGAGCTTCTCGGGCCGGCGTTCAAGCGACTGAACCTGGCCCCGAAAAACCTGTCCCGGATCATCGCCGAGTGCGGCGGAATCATTGTTCCCCTCGTCCCCTGGAGCATGGCCGGCGTGTATGTCGCCGGAACCCTGGGCGTTCCGGTTCTCGATTATCTTCCCTGGGCGATCGGAAACTACGCCGCCCTGGCGATTCTGGCCGCCTACGGCCTGTCCGGGTTCACGATGACGAAATCGAAGGATTAACCTTCCTCGGGCTTTTCCGGCGGCTCGTCGCCGGATGCGGCGAAGGCTTTGGCGAAGGCGTCGCGGGCCTTGTCCTTCTTCTGCTTCTCCAGCGTGGCCGTGGCTTCGAACTTCGCCGCCATGCCGTCCCGTTTTGTTTTTTCCCGGCTCAGGAGGTCGTCCAGTGATTCTTTCTTCCGGGCGGCCCCACGCTCGGTTTTCAGGACGGTTCGGTTGTCCCCATTCACCCAGATCACCGTCCCGCAGTGGGGGCAGGCGATCTCGAAGACGTTTGTTTCGCTCTTTTCGTCGCTTCCGTTCATGCCCTCACGTTAGCAGAAACCGGCCGCGGCTTCAAACCTCGTCGGGGTCCTCGCGAACGGCGGAGTGGCCGATGTTGTGCCTTTTCAGGAGCTTGAACAAAGCCTGCCGGGAGAGCCCGATTTCCTCGGCCGTCCGGGCCTTGTTGTTCTCGTGGCGACGGAGGGCCTGGCCGATAAATCGCCGGATAAAATCCGCCTTGGCCTCGAAGAAGTTGAGCGACTCGGGAGCGGGAGCCGAGGCGGCCCGGTATTCGGGATTGATCCGGGGCGAGAGGTGCTCGAGCCGGACGATGTTCTCAGACCCGCACAGAATCAGGCAGCGCTGGACCTCGTTCTGAAGCTCGCGGACGTTGCCCGGCCAGGAGTAGGAGAGGAACGTTTCCATCACCCGCGGGGTGAAGTACACCCGGGGCTTTCCGATTTCCTCGCCATAGCGGGCGATGAAATGGCGGAGGAGAAGCTCCAGGTCGTCCGGCCGCTCGCGGAGCGGGGGAACCTCGATGGCCACGATCCGGAGCCGGTAATAAAGGTCCTCGCGAAAGCGGCCGAGGCGGACCTCCCGGTCCAGGTTCTTGTTGGTGGCGCTGATGAACCGGACATCGACGGAGCGGTTCCGCGTTTCGCCGATCCGCCGGATCTCCCGCTCCTGGAGCACCCGAAGGAGCTTGGCCTGAAGGGGATAACCCAGGTCGCCGACTTCATCCAGGAAGAACGTCCCGCCCGAGGCCTCCTCGATGAGGCCGGGCTTGTCCCGAAGCGCCCCGGTAAAGGCTCCGCGGGCATAACCGAAGAGTTCGCTCTCGAGAAGATTGTCGGGAATGGCCCCGCCGTTGACCGCGACGAACTGCCCGCCGGCCCGGGCCCCATGGAAATGGATCGCCCGGGCGATGATCTCCTTCCCCGTGCCGCTTTCCCCGGTGATGAAAACCGGCGTATCCAAATCCTTAAGCCGGTCGATCAGGTCCCGCACCCTTTGGAAGGCCTCGCTCCGGCCGAGAAGAACGACGTCCCGGTCGGGCGGGCCGGCCTTTTGATTGATAAGTCCGTTCATGATCCGCCCCGTTGCACCTTAGAGAACGGCGCGGACCGGCGGATTTTCTCACTCGGAATTTAAAAAAGGAGCTTCCTCAGCCTCAGCGCCGTTTTCCGCCCAGGATCGAGCCCAGGATGCCCCGGACGATCTGGCGGCCGGCCGAGGTGGCCAACGATCGGGCGACGCTTTTCCCGACGGACTCCATGAACGTGTCGCGCGGGCGGCCGACGGGGCGGGGTTGGCGAGGCTGGCCGTATGTCGGGGACTGGGGCTGGGGATAACCGTAAGGCGGCGGGCCAGGAGCCGGAGAAAGGGGGCCGGCCTGAGCCGCGGCGGCTTCCTCGGCCCGGCGGGCCTTCTCCTTCAGCCTCTCGTAAGCCGACTCGCGGTCCAGGATCTTCTCGTAATAGCCGTAGAGGAAGGAACGTTCGATGATCCGCCGGCGGTCTTCGGCCGAAATCGGACCGATTTGGCTGTGGGGCGGAAGAATGAAGGCCCGTTCAACGACGCCGGGCTGGCCCCGTTCGTCCAGGAAGGAAACCAGGGCCTCGCCGACGCCCAGCTCGGTGATGGTTTTCTCGGTATCGAGCTTGGGATTGGCCCGGAAGGTCGTGGCCGCGGCCCGGACGGCCTTCTGGTCGCGCGGGGTGAAGGCCCGGAGGGCGTGCTGGACGCGGTTGCCGAGCTGGCCGAGGGCGACATCGGGCACATCCAGGGGGTTCTGAGTGACGAAATAGACGCCGATGCCCTTGGACCGGATCAGGCGGATGATTTGCTCGACTTTCTGGAGGAGGACATCGGGTGCGTCGGAAAAGAGGAGATGGGCCTCGTCGAAGAAGAAGACCAGGCGCGGCTTCTCCAGGTCGCCGACCTCGGGCATGTTTTCGTAGAGCTCGGCCAGCATCCAGAGGAGAAACGTGGCGTAAGTCTTGGGTTGGAGCATGAGGCGGTCTGCGGCCAGGATGTTGATGATCCCGCGCCCCTGGGAATCGGTCTGGATGAAATCGTCCAGGTTGAGGGCCGGCTCGCCGAAAAGCTTGTCGCCGCCCTGGGTTTCCAGGTCGAGAAGAGAGCGCTGGATCGCTCCGATCGAGGCGGCCGAGATCCGGCCGTATTCCGTCTGGAACTCGTCGGCATGCTCCCCGCAGTACTGGAGCATGGCCCGGAGGTCCTTGCTGTCGAGGATGAGGAGGCCGTTGTCGTCGGCGATCTTGAAAACCAGCGAGAGAACCCCGCTCTGGATTTCGCTCAAATTGAAGAGGCGGTTCAAGAGAAGCGGCCCCATGTCGCTGATCGTCGTCCGGACGGGATGGCCCTGCTCGCCGAAGATGTCCCAGAAAACAACCGGCTTGCCGGCGAACGGGTAGTCGCCGAGTTTGAGCATGGCGATGCGGTCGGCGATCTTGGGTGTGGCCGTGCCCGGCTTGCTGACGCCGCTGAGGTCGCCCTTGACGTCGGCCATGAAGACGGGCACTCCAAGGGCGCTGAAATTTTCAGCCAGGACCTGGAGGGAGACGGTTTTTCCGGTGCCCGTGGCCCCGGTGATCAGGCCGTGGCGGTTGGCCATTTTCGGAAGGAGATGGATGTCTTTCTCGCCTCGGGCCACCAGGATCGGTTCCACACTCATGGGTTCTCCTCACCGCAACCGGATAGGACGTTTATAGCGTCCGCCCCGGGAAAAAGCAAGGGGGTCGGGTCTTGCTTTATGGCGTTTTTCGCCAAGACCTGACCCCTTTGCTTTCCGCTTAACGTTTTTCCCGCTTCGGGGATATACTCGGATGTGCAATGGAAATAAAGGAGAAAGAATTGGTCGCACGGGTTCTGGCCGGTGATTCGGCGGCTTTCGAGCCGCTGGTCCTCCCCTACCGGAGGGCTCTGTTCGGCCTGGCCTTCAAGATGACCGGGAACCGGGAGGACGCCCTGGAAGTATCCCAGGAAGCCCTCCTTCGGGCCTTCCGCTATCTCGGAAAATGCGATTTGGAGCGGGGTTTCAGAAACTGGCTTCTTCAAATTTTGGTCAATGCCGCCCGGGATTTCGGCGGAAAAAAGGGGCGGGAAGCGAGGCCGGCCGGCGAGGAATTCCTGGAAAAGGCCGTTTCCGAGGCGCCCCGGCCCGAAGAGACCCATGGCCGGGGAGAGATTCGGGGCCGGGTGCTGGAAGCCATGTCCGTGCTGAGCGGCCGGGAACGGGAAATCTTCATTCTCCGGGACCTTGAGGAAAAAAGCATCAGGGAAACGGCCGAAATCACCGGGAGTTCGGCCATCTCGGTCCGCGTCAATCTCTCCCGGGCTCGGGGGAAACTGCGGATCCGGCTGGCCGAGATGGGATTCGCCGTACCGGAGGATGCCCGATGATTTGCCGTGTTGCCCGCAAGCTCATCCCCGAAGCCGGAAACGGCTCCCTGTCAAAGGAAAAAAGTCTTGGTCTGGAACGGCATCTCGATCTATGCCGGAATTGCCGGATGGAAGCCAACGCGTATCGAGCCGCCATGGAAGCCATGAAGGACCGGGAAACGGACATCGGCCTGGATTTCACCGAAGCCGAATGGGCCGCCGCGATCCGAGGGGCCGTGACACAGGGAGCGCCGGGAAAAAATCGGCGGGCGGCGGCCCCGGCCCTTCGGCCCGTGTTTGCTTACGGGTTGGCCGTTCTGCTGGCCGGAGCCACGGTCTTTTTCGGCATCCGCAGGTTCCCCTGGCTCATCCCATCCATTGAAACGCGGCCGGCCGGAACGCTCTCCGCTTCGGCCGAGACGGGAGCGGGACAACCCGAAATCATCCGGCCGATCGATCCCGTCATCGATCCGGCCGTGCTTTTCGTCCAAGCGAAAATCGGCGCATCGCCCGAACAGGCGGCGGGAGACGTCCCAACGCTGACCTGGATATCGCAGGAGACCGGTCTCAAGATCGTCTGGTTCGTCAACGACAGGATTAAAATGGAGGATTGAAATGAAAAAAACCATGCTGTTTCTCTTTGCCGCCGCGTTCATGATGGTTCTCGGCGGATTCGGATTCGCCCAAACACCGGACCAAACGCCGCCTCCGGCCAAGCCGGTTGCGACGACAGCGGGCCCGACGGCTCCGGCACCTTCGGCCCAGGCGGTCAAGCCGGCTGCCGCACGTCCGGCCGATTCCGTCCCGCTTCCGTCCAAACCGGCAACGGCGCCGACGCCCGCCCTTCCGACGATCTCCTCAATCGCCCATCCAGCTCCCGGCCTTACCCTGCATCCCGCGGTTGCAAGCCCGGCTCCCCCGGTCGCGGCCGCGGCAATGATCGAAGCCGCGCCGGGCGTGGCCGTACTCGTCGAACAAACCCCGCCGCCGAAGGAAGCGGCGGCCGCCACAGCCCCGGCCTCCCGGGCCGTTCCGCAACCGGAACAACCCGGCCAGGCCCAGACGGCTCCCCCGGCCAA
>JAFGEN010000084.1 GCA_016931595.1 Candidatus Aminicenantota bacterium
CGGAAGTTCAAAGTCTATTCCGCGGAGGCACAGAAGATGAGCTCCTCGAGACGTCCGGCCGCGCCCCAAGCGAAACCCGGCGGTCAGCCTCCGGCCAAGCCTCAGGCCGCAGCGGCAGCTTCACCGGTCGCCGCCCGTCCCTTTGGCTTCGTCCGGACCTCCACACAGTACTTTATCGACGGGAAGCGGAGCATTTTCGAGATCTACCGGCTGGTCCGGGCCGAATGCGGGAACCTCCAGTCCGGAAGCCAGGAAGGGAAATACGCGTATATCCTGGGTTTGGAATTCCCGGATGTCGAGATGGAAACGGTGGCCGACGTCATCAAAAGCCTGGAGCGGTCGGGGACGGTCGAATTCGTTCCGGCCGCGAAGGGTCGAAACGGGAAGTAGCGGGCCCTATTTCCGGGCGGCCCGGATCTTCTCAAGGTTGGCCTTGGCCGGGGGGACTTTGTCGATAAAGGCCGAAACGACGGCGCAGGCGTAGTCGGAGCAGACGGCGCAATTTTCAACCTTTTTCCCCAGGCCGCATTTCCGGATTTCGCATTCGAAGCAATGCCCGATGTGCGGTCCGTCCAGAGCCGTGCAGCCGGCGCAGTCGACCATCTCGGGGGAGATGTCGCCGCCGTACTCCTCCGACCATTTTTTAGCGGTTTCTTTCTGGAGGGTCTTATCGCCGGTCGCGTGGACGATGAAGGCCGGACAGATGGAACAATCAAGGCCGCAAATCGCGATATTCATGTTCATTCTCCTGCCTCAGGATCCGCCGGAGGGGGTCCGCCGTCAAGGTTTTCGGTCGAGAAGCTCCAGGGCCGTGGGCAGCCCCGTTTCCCGGGCTGCCTGATCGGTCAGCGGAAGGATGTCTTCCCGGCCGATGGTCCGGAGGGTGAATTTCCGGTTCAAGGCCATCAGCTGCTGCAGCCCCACAGAGACGCGGTTCAAATACGAGTAAAGCCCGATTGCTCCGGTCGGGAACGATGCCGCCTCCGCCCCGTATTCCGCTTTCAGGATGGGGATGTCGACGAACAGTTCCTCGACCGTCGAGCCGAAGCGGGCGAAATCCTTGGGGACGGTCCCGTTCTTCAAAGCTTCGCCGACCTGCCGGCCGACGGTGGCCGCGGCCATGGCCGCCCGGCCGAGGGCGATCGTGTCGACATAGGGAGCCCCCAGGGCCAGCCCCTTGTAGACCTGGTCCTCGGTGGCGAAGCCGCCGGCCATGGCGATTCGGGGGACGAGCCGTCCCGCCGTCTCGAGTCTCCGAGCGATTTTCATGACGACGGCTTCGAGCGTCACTGTGGGCAGGCCCCATTCGTTCATCATCTTCGACGGACTGGATCCGGTGCCTCCTCCCGCTCCGTCAAGGGTGACGAGGTCGATTTTCGCTTCCGAGGCCGTTTCGAGAATAACGGAAAGGTCCCGGGGATCGAAGGGGCCGGTCTTGAAACAGACCCTCTTCGCTCCCAGCTTCCTCAGTTCTTCGACCCTCCGGACCAGTTCCTCCGGCCGCCACATCGGGAGCTTGCCGATTTTCTCGAAGCGGGGTCCGATGCCCTTGGCGTAGGCCTCAGCGACGGCGGGGTCGGTCGGGTCGGGGAGGACGAGGTAACCCAGGGCTTTGAAGCGGAGGGCGTCCTCGATCTTGGCCACGTAGCCCATTCCCTGGATTCCCTTGGCCGCTTGTCCGAATTTCAGCTCGACCGACGATACGCCGAGCTTCCCGACCGCAAATTCGAGCACGCCGTGGTATTCGTCGTCGTAATTTCCCTGGAGGACAATGTCCCCGTACCCCCGATCGTAGCGCCGGAACGCGTCCACCATTTCAGCGATGAGGGGGGATGCCGCCACCCGGTGACCCTTGACCTCGAGCTTCGGGTCCTTGGCAATGACGTCTTCCCCGATGACGACCGGAACCCCCGAAAGCGCCGCTCCCGAAAAATATTCCCGCCAAGCCAGCTTGGCCATCGCCGGCAGGATGAAGGGCGCTTTTGTTTTGACGGACTGTTCCCGGCCGAAGGTCGAGGAGATGTCCGCGTTGGGATAAGTCGCGATATCGGCGTCCTCGGGCAGTCCCGCGGCCCCGAACACCCGTCCGTTGATGGTGAAATGGGAGAAATCGAGAGGATAGCGCTTTTCGGAGGCGAACTGGTTCCGGTCTGCGGCGAACGGATGAATGGCCTCCGCGCCGCGGAGAGCGGACAGGCCGATTTCGCACGGTCCGAGGCAGTCGGCGGTGCAAACGGCGCACATGCCGGCGATGTCGGTGACGTGATGCTGATCCCGCAGGCGGGTGTTGGTGATCGGGCTTCCCAGATACGGGCTGTATGACATGATGATTCCCTCCGTAAAAATGAAACGATTCCGGAAGGGACATTATATTCCAAAAAACCCGGCGGGTGGGAAAAAAAAGAGGGATCGCGGAGTTACTTCTCCGGGCCGACGATGACCCAGGAGGCGAAAGCCGGGTCAAACAGACGCTTGATCGCGGCATTGACGTTTTCGAGAGAGAGGGTGTCCAATCCATTTTTAAAGGCGGACAGGAAATCCTCCCCCAGTCCGCTCGACTCGAAAAAGCCGAGAGTCCCGGCCCGGCCGGCCTTCGTTTCGTTGGCCCGGAGATAATCGGCCCAGAGAACGGCTTTTCCGGCCTCGAGTTCATCGGACGAGATTCCTTGTTCCCAAAAATCGCCGAGGGCGCCGGCCAGCGCTTCCCGGGACGATTCGGTTCGCTCGGCGTCGGTTTCAAGGTAGCATTCGATGAATCCCGCCTGGCGGAAGAGAAAGGCCGCGCAGGAAACGACATAAGCCAGCTGTTGTTCCGTCCGCAGGCTCCAGAGGCGGGAACCCGGGCCTCGGCCCAGGATATTCTCCAGGAGGGAGACAAGGACGTAGTTTTCGCGGCTGAGCGAGGGCAGAGGATAGGCGCAGGAGATCAGGCTTTGCTTCTGGTCTTTCGTCAGGCGGCGCGGAGGATAGGGAGGGGATTTCGGCTTGATCGAGGCTGATTCCTCTCTCCCGCCCCGTGTTTCCCGAGGGAGCTTCCCGAAGTGACGGGAAACCAGAGTTAGTAGAGCTTCAGGGTCCAAGTCGGAGAGGGCGACTACGATGATGTTTTCGGAGGCGAACCGGCGGCGGTAAAAGTCCCTGATGTCCTTCGTCTTCAAGCCGCGGAGCGATTCGTCGGTTCCGTAAGCCGAACCGGCGTATCCCGTTCCGCCGAAGAAGGCTTCCCTGTGGGCCAGGCGCGCTTCCTGGGACGGGTTGTCGGCCAGGATGCGCCTTTGATGTTCGGCGGAATCGATCAACCGACTGGTCCGCACGTTGGTGATCAAGGGGTCGGCGATGATCGCCTGAATCGTCCCCAGGATCGAATC
>JAFGEN010000369.1 GCA_016931595.1 Candidatus Aminicenantota bacterium
CTGGCCGGCGCCCGGCGGCGGCTGGAGGAGGAAATGGACCTTCGGCCCGTGCCCGCCGTCCACCCGGACAAGCTGGTCAAGCTTCTCTGGAAAGTCCGGGACGACCTCCAGGACCTTTCCCAGTCCCTCGAGGTCCCCCCGAAAAAGATTTAATGTTTGGAGCGAGTTTTGGTATAATGCGCCTTCCGTCGGGACGTGGCGCAGCCCGGTAGCGCACATGCTTGGGGTGCATGGGGTCGGCGGTTCAAATCCGCCCGTCCCGACCAAATTCCTTTTCCCCATTAAAAGGACGTTCCATGATCCGCCGGGACAAGCCCCTGATCCTCCTCAGCAACGATGATGGTTATCATCGGGAAAGCATCCGGACCCTCTTCCGGCGGCTTCGGCCCCTCGGCTGGACGGTCATTGTCGCCCCGGACCGGGAACGAAGCGCTTCCTCGCTGGCCCTGACCCTGCGCCGACCGCTCCGGCTTCACCGGGCCGAGCCGGACATCTGGACGGTGGACGGGACGCCGGCCGATTGCATTTATTTCGCTTTTTCCAAGGTCCTTCCCCGCCGGCCCGACCTGGTTGTCTCCGGGATGAATCCGGGCCCGAACCTCGGCCGGCTGGATGCCCATTATTCCGGAACCGTCGCCGCCGCGTTTCAGGGGATGTTTTTCGGCGTTCCGTCTATGGCCGTCTCCATGCTCCCCGACGCGTCGGGGCGGTTCTATCCCAAGCCGGCGGCGGACATCGTGTACCGGATCGTCCAACGGATTCTCGCCGGCGGTTTTCCCTCCGGGATCACCCTGAACATCAACATCCCCGCCCCGCCCGTCCGGGGAATCAAACGGACCGTCCTCGGCGAGAAGTTTTACGACCGTGAGGTCATCGAAAAACACGATCCCCGGGGACAGGCCTATTACTGGATCGGGACGGGAAATCCGACGTCGGCCCGCACGCCCGGGACGGACATCTGGGCCGCAGAGCGCCGCTTTGTCTCCGTCACCCCGCTTCAGGCCGACTCGACCGTCCGGACCTCCACAGTCCGGGACGCCGTCGGGCGCCTCTTCCGGGGGCTGAAACTCGATTGATCAGGATTTTGGGACGGCTGCCCGCTTCTTCTCCCGGCGGTGCCGGATGAACTCCCAGAGGATCGGAATGAGCGATATCAGGATAATGGCGATGATGACCAGGGAGAAGTTCTTTTTGACGAACGGGAGATTGCCGAAGAAATAGCCGCCGAAGACGAACAGGGCCACCCAACCCACGCCCCCGATGATGTTGTAGCTGAGGAATTTTCCGTAGTTCATTCGGCCGATGCCGGCGACAAAGGGAGCGAAGGTTCGGACGATCGGAACGAACCGGGCGATGATGATCGTTTCAACTCCATATTTCTCGTAAAACCTGTGGGTCCGGTCGAGATATTCCTTTTTGAAAATCCGCGATTTCTCCTTGGTGAAGACCTTGGGGCCGATCTTCTTTCCAATCCAATAATTGGCCGTGTCGCCCAGGACGGCGGCCGCGGCCAGGAGGAGGAAGAGCCAGCCGATCTTGAACGAGCCAGAGGCGGCGAAGGCCCCGGCCGCGAACAACAGCGAGTCGCCCGGGAGAAACGGGGTAACGACCAGTCCGGTTTCGAGGAAAATGACCAGGAAGAGAATCAAGTATGTCCAGAAACCGTATGTCTGGATCAAGGCGCTGAGGTGCTTGTCCAGATGCAGGACGAAATCGACAACCGTAGAGATGAATTCCATTCAAACGCCTCCGGTAAAGAGCCCAAGATATACCGGAATGCCCCCTCCCTGTCAATCCATTTGGTCGGACTGTTGATCAGACCCGGGCCAGAACGTGCGGGCGTCCGTCAATCGTCCGGACGTCGATTTCGATGCCATAGACCGCCCCGAGCCGTTCCCCGGTGATCACTTCGTCCGGGGAGCCGGTCGCCGCCACCCTACCCTGCCGGAGAAGGATGATCGTATCGGCAAGAACGGAGGCGGTGTTGGGATCATGAGTCGTCAGGACAATCGTCTTTCCCCTTTCCCGAAGGACGCACATGACCCGGAGAATCCGACGGGTGTTGACCAGGTCAAGATGCGACGTGGGCTCGTCCAGGAGGAGGATCTCCGGATCCTGGGCCAGGGCCCGGGCGATGGAAGCCAATTGGCGCTCGCCGGTGCTCAACGTCCGGACGGGTTTGGCCGCCTTGTGAAGAAGGTCGACGACCGAAAGGGCTTCCCGGACCGCCCGGTCGTCATCCGCGCCGGCCTTGCCGAGCCATCCGATATGCGGCGTCCGGCCGATGGAGACATATTCCCGAATGTCCAGGTCCAGGACCGCCGTCTCTTCCGGAGCGACATGTCCGACCAAGCGGCTCCGCTCCCGGCCGGCGAGAAGACCAATAGAACGGTCCGCCACCAGGATCTCCCCTGCCTTCGGCTTCAGCCAACCCAAGAGCAGGTGGAGCAGTGTTGTTTTTCCCGACCCGTTGGGGCCCACGAGAGCCGCGACCGTCCCCGGCGGGATCTCCAGGTTCACGTCGGACAGGACGGAATCGGATGAACCATTATAGGAGAACCAGACGCCCCGCAGACGGATCATTCAACCCCCCGGATTTTCCGCTTCAGGAGAAGGACAAGGAACAGGGCCGTTCCCAGAAGCGACGTTAAAATGCCCAGGGGGATCTCCCCGCTGAGAAAAGTCCGGGCCGCGTTATCGCAAACAAGGACAAAGATGCC
>JAFGEN010000085.1 GCA_016931595.1 Candidatus Aminicenantota bacterium
ATGGCCAGGACCGAACCGACGCTGACGGCGGCCAGGATCCAGAACAGGACATCTGCGGTCATTGTTGGGTGCAATTATAGAGGATTTCAGGTTCAAGGTCGACGGGTTCCGGCGAGCTTTTTAAACTCGCCGAACCCAAGAACGTCCAACCGCGTGATGAGGCCGTCCGGACCCGCGGAAAAAACGGCTTGAACGAATGACCGGCCGCCGAGAATCAGACCGAACATGCCGCGGGCTTTGTCCCCGAAATCAGCGGTGAAGTTCAGGCCGCCATCGGGATGAAGGACGGCTGCCGGATAGTCTCGAAAGCGAAGGACAAGCCGGCCGGCTTCGTTCCGCACGTCGACCGTCCCGTAAAGCTTGCTGACATATCGGCCTTCCAGGGATCGAGATGTGTCCGGGTCGATCGATTGTTCGATTTCTCTAGGCGAGAATGCGTTCAGGGTCAGAGAAATGGTTTCGCTCTCTCCGAGGTCGCGCCAGTCGTATTCGGGAAGGCCGGCAAACATATCCATGATCCGGAGCATCAAGTCGTATTCGAACCGGGTCGGAAATGTGTTTTGGAGAATGACGATGCCGAGCCGGTCGTCGGTCCGTAGTCCGATGACGGCGGACATGCCGTCGCAATTTCCGCCGTGCCAGACGACCGCCCGGCCCCGATAATCGGTCACGAACCAGCCGAGAGCGTAAGCGGACAGGGATGTTTTCCATCCAAAATGAATGTCCGGAAGAAGGCTGTGGGGGAAAAACATCTCGGCCTGGACTCCGGAGGACCAGAACTTCCGCCCGTCCAGGGTTCCGCCTTCCAGGTGAAGTCGGAGCCATTGGACCATGTCGGCCGCGCTGGAATAGACCGACCCAGCCGGCCCGGTCGCGTCCATATTGCTCCAAGGAATCGGCCGGGGCTCGCCGTTTTCGTACCAGTGGGGAGACACGCGATTTTTAACAGCGGCGATGTTGCGAAATCGGGAGCCCGTCGCCTTCATGCTCAAGGGGTCGAAGATTTTATCCCGGAGGGCCTCGTCCCAGGATGTTCCGGCGATCCGGGCCGCCAGTTCGCCGGCGGCGATGAACATGATGTTGCTGTAGGCCCAGCCCGTCCGGAATCCGATTTGGGGTCGGAGAAGCCCGGTTTTCGCCACGATCTCGTTCCGGTCCCGGGTCGTGCCGAGAAAAAGAAGCGGAAGATCTTCGACGCCGACCCTGTGGGACAGGAGGTCGTCCATCCGGGCTTCCTTCGTCAGCCAGGTCTCGGAAAGCCGGAAATCGGGGAGATGGTCGGCGACGCGATCTCCCCAGCCAAGGCGTCCTTCTTCGACGAGAACGGCCGCCAGGCCGGCTGTGAAGGTCTTGGTCGCGGAACCCAGGCCGAAGACGGTGTGTTCGTCGACGGGCTCCCGGCCCCCGGCCTGTTTCACTCCGTATCCTTTCAGGAGGACGGTCCGGCCGTCTTTGACGATGCCGATGGAAAGCCCGGGGACATGGAAGTCCCGGAGCGCTTTTTCAATGTCTTTTTCGAGGCGGTCGAGCGGTAGGGTCCGGTCCTGCGGAACGGAAGCGCCCGCCGACGACAGGATCGCGAGCGCCAGAGAGAAGAGAGACAGGCAGCGTTTGATCATAGATTTCTCCTTTTCAAATAATGCTCGGATGGAATGAAAGAAGTCTGGGCTCTACATTATGCCGGTCATGTCTTTTCCGGCTTGTTTCCCCAGAATGCGGAAAGGACGATCAATACCATCAGACCTAAGCCGCCGAATACGGCCGCGAGAAGGAAGAGACGGCCTTGGGAGCCAGTCGAGATCGACCGGAGACCGTCGGCCAAGGAGGAAAGCCCCGTCGGGGACAAGAGCAGGCTTTTGAGCGAGGCCGCGTTGAGGACGGCGGTGAGAAGCCCCGCGGCCAGACCAAGCGGCAGGACGAATCGCCGGTAGGCGCGAAGCGGCTTGAGAATCTCGTCCGTCCCGGCGATGACGGATGCCCGAAGGGCGCGGGCTCGCCGCTGGAGCGCTGCGGCGTCAGGAATCCGGGCCTCAGTCGCGAATCGCCCCCCGGCCTCGTTCCCGATCCGTTTCATGGCCGAGACGACGGCGGCCGTTTCCAGACATCGCGGGCAAGCGGCGAGGTGGGCCGAAATCTCCGGGGAGGATTCGCCCCGGGCCAGGGCTTCCCGGATTCTGTCTTCCTTTGGGCAGGCGTTGTCGCTCATGAGGATTCCTCCGGAATATATCCGATCTCCTTCAAGGACACGGCGAATGAGCGCCGGAGACGGAACAGGATCACCTTGATGCTGCCCGCCTTCAAGCCGAGAATCTCGGCGATTTCAATATGGTCATACCCCTCGATATAGGCCAGCCAGAGAAGCGATCGATCCCGCGGGGGCAGGGATTCGAACAAGCGGCGAAGGTCGGGGGACAGCGCCTCGGACGGCGCCGGGCCGGAGGCTTTCGCCCTCTCTTCGACCGCCTCGAGTGAGACGGTCCTTCTTGCCCGGATGTCGTCGACCAAAAGATGCGAGGCGATCTTGTAGATAAACGCCTTCCGTTGCCGCTCCGGCAGGCTCTCCTGGACGTTATGGAGGTAGCGGATGAATGTCTCCTGGACGATATCATCGGCCAGAGCACCGTTACCGCACATTCGGTAGAGATACCCCCAGAGCCCCGGGGAGGTCCGGCCGTAGAACGCCTCAAAGGCCTGGTCGCGGGTCCGGTCGTCCGTTCGGCTCATGGGTTGTCTTGGGGCAGGGCGGAGGTTTGTCCCGAATCCTGGATTCCGGGCGTCTCAGCGCTCGAACAGTCCCCACTTCCGGCCGAGACCGAGGGAGAGAAATCCGGATACAATCGAGCCCAGGCCCAGGGCGAGGACGACGATCCCGCCGGCGAGAAACAGCGAGGCCTGTTCGGTCAAAACGAAGCTCACGACCAAGCTCGCGATTCCCAGGAAAGACACGATGGTCCCGCGGGTGAAAGCGGCCAGGACCTTGTCCCGGGGCGAAAGACCGCCCAGGGACAAGGACTTGAAAAGCCGCTCGCCGCCGTTCGAGTCGAGAAAAGCCTGGAGGTCGCCCGGAGTGGAAAACCGCTCGATCAAGGCTTTGTGGAGCTGGGTTTTGCGGGTGGCTTTCCGCCATTCAAGAACGATCCAGCCGATCCAACCGTAGAAGATGAACATACCGGCCATGACGAATGCGAAACTAATGGGATTTTCCATGAGAAGCTCCTAG
>JAFGEN010000086.1 GCA_016931595.1 Candidatus Aminicenantota bacterium
GGAGGTCCGGATAGGGCGTCCGGCGGGCGTAGAGGAGCTTCCCCTTCCTGTAAATCAACGTTTCCAGCTGCCGGACGCGGGGCCCGGCATCCTGGGTTTGGACGAGGAAGGAGACCCCGGAATAGAGAATGGAGGTCGTCGTTCCGTTCATGGGACTGATGTGTCCAACATAATCCGAAAGCCACTTTTTTTCAAGAAGAAAAATCGCCTTTCAGGGGCGCGGCGGTCCTCAGCGGCTCGGTTGACAAAGGGAAGTCTCATGGTATAATAAGCGAACCTTTAGCGGACGTAACCCATGATTATTGATATAGATAAGTTGCCGAAAGACGGCCTGGAACTCCGCCGGAACTTCGAATTTCCGAGCCTGGAGCTGGTCGAGGAGGAGGCCGTTTTCCTCCAGCCCGTCCAGGCCGAGGTCTCGATCAAACGGGTGGACGAGGAAATCTGGGTCAAGGGGCGGGTGAAGACCGTCCTGAGTTTTATCTGCGCCCGGTGCCTCTCGCCGTTCGAGTACCCGGTCGATTCCGCGTTCGACCTGGTCCTTCTGCCCGAGGAGATGCGGGAGCTCAAAGACGAATTCGATGAAGAGGACGCCGACCGGCTCTTTTACCGGAGCCGCCGGATCGATGTCCGGGAGGTGATCCTCGAACAATTGAACCTGACGTTTCCGGCCCGGCCGTTATGCTCCGAAAGCTGCGAGGGCTTGTGCGCGGTCTGCGGCAAGATCCGCCGCGAGGGCGATTGCGGCTGCCAGGTCAAGGAGACGGATTCCCGCCTCGAAACGCTCAAAATCCTTAAGAAAGACAAGAGAACATAAATGCCGAATCCCAAACGCAGACACTCCCATGCCCGCAAAGGCCGCCGCCGGGGCCACGACTTCATGACGGTCCCGTCGTTTGCCGTTTGTCCCCAGTGCGGAACCCCGAAGCTCCCCCACAACGCCTGCCCCGAATGCGGTTATTATCGCGGCCGCCCGGTGATCAAAGCCGTCGAAAAATAATCCAAGGCTTCTCGGGATGAAGATCGCCGTCGACGCGATGGGCGGAGATTCGGGCCTCCGGATCACGATTCCCGGTGCGGTCCAGGCTGCCCGCGAATTCAACGTCGAGGTCGTTTTCGTCGGGGAGAAAGACAAGATCAAAGCCGAAATCAACCGCCTCGATGCCGAAGACGCCCGCCTGTCCATCGTCGACGCTCCCGAGGCGGTCGGAATGGGGGATGGAGTGTTCGCCGTCCGGAGGAAAAAGCGCTCCTCGATCCTGGTCGGCGTCCAATTGGTCAAGGACGGCGGGGCCGACGCCTTCGTTTCCATGGGGAACACGGCTGCCGTCGTTTACATTTCCCGGTCCGTCCTGGGCGTGCTCCAAGGCATCAACAAGCCGGCCCTCTCCCTGATCATCCCCGCTCTGAAGGGAAACACCCTTCTCCTGGATGTCGGGGCCAACGCCAACTGCCAGCCGGAGGACCTTCTCCAATTCGCCGTCATGGGCAAGGTCTTCATGGAGCAGGTCATGGGTAGCGTCCGGCCGCGGATCGCCCTGATGAGCATCGGCGAGGAGGAAGGCAAGGGAAACGAGCTGACCAAGCAGGCGTTCGAACGGCTCTCGACGGCGCCCTTGAATTTTATCGGCAACGTCGAGGGCAAGGACCTCTATGCCGGCAAGGCCGAGGTGATCGTCAGCGACGGCTTCACGGGGAACGTCGCCCTGAAGGTCAGCGAGGGCGTGATCGAGACGCTCTTTCACATGGCCCGCCGGGAGATCACCAAGAACTTTTTTGCCAAGATCGGCCTGTTTTTGATGAAAGGCCACCTCAAGCGGATTTACAAGCGGGTGGATTACAGCGAGTACGGCGGCGCCCAGCTTCTGGGCCTCAACGGGGTTTGCGTGATCGGCCACGGCCGGAGCAACTCCAACGCCGTCAAAAATGCGGTGCGGCTGGCCCGGGATTTCGTGGCCAAGCGGATCCAGGAAAAAATCCGCGAGGAGCTCGGCC
Organism: Candidatus Aminicenantota bacterium; assembly: GCA_016931595.1. Lineage (GTDB taxonomy): Bacteria > Acidobacteriota > Aminicenantia > Aminicenantales > UBA4085 > JAAZPG01. Next base: position 1,996 of record JAFGEN010000086.1, read on the forward strand.
GGACGGTCGCCCCGAGGGAGGCCAAAGCCTGATGTTATTTGAAAACCGGATTTCCATCATCACCGGCGCGTCCCAGGGGATCGGGGAAACGATCGCCCGGGAGTTTGCGGCCGAGGGAGCGACGGTCGTTCTTGTCGACATCCAGAAAGAGAAGCTCGAGTCGGTCGCCGCGGCCGTCGAAGCCGCGGGCGGCCGGGCGGTCGTCCGGACGGCCGACGTCTCGCGTCTCGACCAGGCGACGGCCGTGGCCGAGTCGGTCGTCAAGGAGTTCGGGAAGATCGACCACCTGGTCAACAACGCCGGAATCACCCGCGACAATCTCCTCCTGCGGATGAAGGAGGAGGAGTGGGACGCGGTCATCGGCGTCAACCTCAAGGGGATCTTCAACTTTTCCAAGGCGGTCGTCCGGACCATGCTTTCGGCCCGGTCGGGCCGGATCGTCAACATGTCCTCGATCGCCGGGGCGATGGGCAATCCCGGCCAGACCAATTACTCCGCCGCCAAGGCCGGGCTCATCGGTTTCACCAAGTCCCTGGCCCGGGAGGTCGGCTCGCGGGGGATCACGGTCAACGCCGTGGCCCCCGGCTGCATCTCCACGGCCATGTTCGACGCCCTTCCGGACGCGGTCAAGCAGTCTTTTCTCGCCGCCATTCCTCTTCAACGGTTCGGCGAACCCGTCGATGTGGCCGGAGCCGTCCGCTTTCTCTGCTCCGATGCCGCGGCCTATATCACCGGCCAGGTAATCCACGTCAACGGCGGCCTTTATATGTAACAAACCAAATTTTCGAAGGAGGTCCACCATGGACAGAGACGAATTGCTGAAGAAGATGAAGACGATCGTGGCCGACAAGCTGAGCATCGGCGAAGACCAAGTCACGGACACGGCGTCCTTCATCGAGGATTTGGGCGCGGATTCCCTGGACACCGTGGAGCTCGAGATGGCCCTGGAAGACGAATTCGGCCTGGACATCCCCGACGAGGAAGCCGAGAAGCTGACGACGGTCGGCAAAGCCATGGATTATATTCTCGGTCATGCCAAATAGTTCGGCGCATCGAGCGAAACACCACGAGCTGAGACGAGTCGTCATCACGGGGGCGGGGCTGGTGACGCCCCTGGGCACGGGTCTCTCCGAGAACTGGGAGGCCTTGATCTCCGCCAAAAGCGGGGTCGGGCCGATCACCCGGTTCGACGCTTCGCGTCATTCCTCGCGGATCGCGGCGGAGGTCAAAGGTTTCGACCCCCTCCGCTTCATCGAGAAGCGGGAGATCCGAAGGATGGACCCGTTCATCCAGTACGCCATCGGGGCGTCCCAGATGGCGGTCGAGGACGCCGGGATTCCGCTCGATGTCATGTCCGGTCCGCGGACCGGGGTTTATATCGGCTCGGGCATCGGCGGAATCGGGACGATCGAGGAGTATCACAAGATCCTCCTGGAGAAAGGCCCCGACCGGGTCTCGCCCTTCTTCCTGATCGCCACGATCAGCAACGAAGCCAGCGGCCAAGTCTCGATCCGGTTCAAGGCCGGCGGGCCGAATTCGGCCTCGGTCACGGCCTGCGCCTCGGGGGCCCATGCCGTCGGAGACGCCTTCCGCATCATCCAGCGCGGCGACGCCGACCGGATGATCGCCGGGGGGGCCGAGGCGCCGATCACCCCGCTGGGGGTGGCCGGATTCTGCGCGATGAAAGCTCTCTCGGAACGGAACGACGACCCGGCCCGGGCTTCACGCCCGTTCGACAAGACGCGCGACGGGTTTGTGGTCGGCGAGGGCGCGGGTATCCTCATCATGGAGGAGCTGGGCGCGGCCCTCCGCCGCGGGGCCAGGATTTACGCTGAAATCGTGGGATACGGGATGACGGGCGACGCCTTCCACCCGGCCGCCCCGGCCGAGGACGGCGGCGGCGCCGTCCGGGCCATGCAGGCGGCCCTGGACGATGCCGGGATTCCCCCGGAGGATGTCCAGTACATCAACGCCCACGGAACCTCAACGCCGCTCAACGATAAAATCGAGACGGCGGCGATCAAAAGCGTCTTCGGCGACCAGGCCCGGAAATTGGCCGTCAGCTCGTCCAAGTCCATGACCGGGCACGGCCTCGGCGCGGCGGGAGGGATCGAAGCGGCGATCACCGCCCTTTCGATCAGCCGCCAAATGCTGACGCCCACGGCCAACTATGAAGTCCCCGACCCGGACTGCGACCTCGATTACGTTCCCAACTCGGCCCGGGCGGCGGAGATCGTCTGCGCCCTTTCGAATTCCTTCGGTTTCGGCGGGACAAACGCCTCGCTTCTCTTCCGCCGTTTCGACGGCTGAGGGAGCCCGGCGACGGAGGCCCCATCCGCCCCATCGAAAAGGGAGGGCGGCGGGGAAGAGACAAGGAGAGAATCAAATGAATGTCGTCGTCTTTTTGAAACGGGTGCCCGACACCGAGTCCCGTATCCGGATCGACCGGGAAGCCAAAGCCGTGCTCGAGGAAGGGCTGAATTTCATCATCAGCCCCAACGACGAATATGCCGTCGAGGAAGCGCTCCGGCTTCGGGAAGCCAAGGGCGGCAAAGTCACGGCCGTTTCCTTCGGCCCGGAGGAAGCCGCGCCGACGCTCCGAAAGGCCTTGGCTATGGGCGCCGATGAAGCCGTCCTCGTCAAGGACGACCGGCGGGAAACGTACGACTCCCTGCGGACCGCCCGTGTCCTGGCCGCGTTCGTCAAGGCCCGGGCGGCCGACTCGGACCTCCTGCTCTTCGGCCGGATGTCGGTCGGCTCCGACAACGCCTCGGTGCCCTCGATGGTCGCCGAGATCCTGAGCCTGCCTCAGGCCAACGTCGTGACCAAGCTCGAAATCGAAGGGACCAAGGCCGTGGCCCACCGGGAGATCGAGGGAGCGCTGGAGAAAGTCGCGTTCAGCCTTCCGGCCGTCGTTTCGGCCCAAAAGGGACTCAACGAGCCACGGTACGAAACGCTCAAGGGGATCATGGCCGCCAAGAAAAAGCCCGTTCCCGTCATCACCCCGGCCGAACTGGGGCTGGAGGGCGCCGCGCTCGATCCCAAGGTCGAGATTCTGGACCTGGAGCTTCCCCCGGCCAAACCGGCCGGGAAAATTCTCCCGGGAACTCCCGAGGAGGCGGCTAAAGAATTGGTCCGGCTGCTGCGGACCGAGGCCAAAGTCCTCTGAGGAGTGAGACGATGATTCTGACTTATATTGAAATCCGCGACGGAAAGATCAAGAAAAGCTCCCTGGAAACGCTGTCGGAAGCTTCCCGCAAAGCCCGGGAGACGGGGACGGCGGCCGAAGCCGTCGTCGTCGGCGCCTGTCCGGAGACGGCCGGGGCCGATCTCGGCTCGGCCGGGGCGTCCAAAGTCCATGTGCTCGAAAGCCCGGAGCTTTCGGTTTATTCGAGCCAGGGATTCGTCCGGGCTCTTGAGACGTTGGTCCGGGAAACGGCCCCCGCGGCGGTATTCTTCCCGGCCACGGCGATGGGCCGCGACCTGGCCCCGCGCCTGGCCGCCCGGTTGGACGTTTCCCTGGCCTCCGACTGCACGGCGGTCGATATCTCGAGCGGCCGGATCGTTTTCACCCGGCCGGTTTTCGCCGGAAAAGCCCGACTGACCCTGGCCCTGACCGCCGCGCCCGCGATCGCCACGCTCCGTCCCAACGTCTTTCCGCTCGAGGCGGCGAATGGCGCTTCGGCTGAAGTCGTCAAGAAGACCGTGGACATTCCGGTCGATGCGGTCGGTGGACGGGTTTCGGAAATCGTCTGCGAAATGGGCGCCGTCCTTGATGTTTCCGAAGCCGAAATCGTGGTCTCGGGCGGCCGGGCGATGAAAGGCCCCGAGGGCTTCACTCAACTTTCGGAGCTGGCCGCCCTCCTTCCCCGGTCCGCGGTCGGGGCTTCGCGCACGGCCGTCGATTCCGGCTGGATCGGCCATTCCCACCAGGTCGGCCAGACCGGAAAAACGGTCAGCCCCAATCTCTATTTCGCTTTCGGGATCAGCGGGGCGATCCAGCACATGGCCGGGATGTCCTCGTCCAAGGTGATTGTGGCCGTCAACAAGGACCCGGAAGCGCCGATGTTCAAGGTTGCCGATTACGGGATCGTGGGCGACCTCTTCGCCGTCATCCCGGCCCTGGCTGCCGAGCTCAAGACCTTGGCCTGAGGGCCCGGAATCTCCGTCCGGGCCGCCGGGAGGCAATGGCCGGTCGCGGACGGCTTTTCTTGACTGGCCGGGGTCGACGGCGAAGATCTCCCGCTACTTGATGAGGGTGTTAAACAGCAGCTTGAACGTTCCGTGGGTCTGGGCCCGGTGCTGAGGCCGGGTCCCGAGAAGGACGACCCGGCCCTTTCCGGACTGAACGGAAACCACGGCCGCTTTGCCGGCCAGGATGGATTCCCCGATCAGCCAGCCGCTTTGTAAAAGATCCCGGGAGGCGAATTCCGCCGGCATCTCGGTCCGCTCGTTGCGGTCCGTCGGCCGGATCGCGAACGCCGGGTTTCCCATCTGGTAGAGGACGAGGCTTTCCTCCGGCATTCCGTATGCCAGGGGATGGGTCGGGTCGAAGGTCGCCCGAAGGGTCGAGCCCGGGCACCAGAATTCCTTCGGGTCGACTCCGGCGGTCACGTCGCGGACCGGAAGGGCGAACTCCTCCACGGCCATGGCGCAGGCCTCGCCGAGCGAGACCAGGGTTCCGCCTTTTTCGACGAAGGCCTTCAGGGCTTCGACGCCTTCCTTGCCGATTCCGCTCCGGTATTCGGGCGGTGTGCCCGCGGGATTGAACCAGCCGCCCGAATCCTCCATGTCTTCTCCGGTGATGAGGGCCGGGGGATCGTCGGGAAGGACGATCACGTCATAGGAAGCGTTGAGGTTCCCCTTTTTGATGTCCGTATCCCGGAGCGTCGTATACGGAAATTCGAACTGCTCCAGGAGAAGCCGGGTCCAGCCCTCGTCCATGTTGCCGCCCCAGTAGCGCTGGTACATTCCGGTTCGCATCCGTTTGACGGCCCGGCCCGAAGTCTGAACGTCGGCCTCGAGGGCCTGGAAATCGACGCCGGTTTTTTTGGCGATTTCCGCGGCAAGGGAGAGCGGCGTTCCCGGCGGGACGATGAAGTCGCCCGGCCGGAATCCCCCGGCCGCCCGGTCCAGACGCCGCAGGGCGACGCCCTTGTCGAGGAGGAGGCCTGCGGCCCGGAACGCGTCGTTGAGGCGGCCGTCGAGGACAAAGCCGTGGGCTCCTGTTTCCACCCGGCCTTCGGCCGGGACATAGCCGGTCAGGATTTCGAAGTCCCCGTTGACGGCCCCGTCTTGAGGGTCGACCCGGACACCCATGAACTCGGCCATGGTGTCGGTGGCCAGGTCGTAGGGATGGATCGGGTCGCCGTCGGCCGACCGGGTGTAGGAATTATCGGGGTAGAAGGTCCTGCCGAGAAGGTACCGGATCAGCCCCATTTTCGGCTGGGCCAGGGAGACCAGGAATGAGCCGGCGGTGTAGGTCCGGCCGTCCGAGGAAAATTCACGGACCGCCTTTTTGATTTCGATGCCCTGGTCGAGGAGCTTGTTGACGAGCTTGACGGCCGTCAAGGTGTCGTGCTGGGACGCCGGGATGACATAAGCGGCCGGTTTTCCCGCTTCACCCCGCTCGGTCTGTCTTTTCCCTTTGAGATAGGCGTTCCAGAGGACGGTGTCCTTGTTCCGGGCGGCCAGATCGAGCACGGCCCAGGCGGCGACCTTTTTGCGGTCGACGATGTCCCGAAGCCGCCACCAGCCGCCCGGCCAGGGATTGGGGAACGTCGTCTGGGCTTCATAAACCGGAAACTGGCGGGCGCCGCCCCGGAGCTGGTGGGGATGGATGAAAAGCGGCGAGGCCAGCCGGGTCGAGGCCGATTCGGTCAGCATGCCGGCGATGTTGTGAAACGGGGTGATCCAGTGAAACCCAAAATGGCCCCAGCCGGAATACTGGGCGGCGTTGAGGACGCCCGAATATCCCGCTTCCTCCTCTTTATAGGCGATATGGCCGCCGTACCAGCTGTGTTCCCGCCAGATCAGCGGGTCGGCCAGCGGCCGGACGGGTTCGGCGTAGGGCGGGACGTAGATCCGGGCTCCGTAGCTTCCCATTTGGTGATGATCGACGTAGGCCTGGGGAATCCAATCCCGGAACATGATCTTGGCCATATATCGGGATTCGACCAGGTTCGTCTGGAAGCCGTCCCGGTTGTTGTCGTGGCCGGCGTACTTATGATAGAGCCAGGGCAGGCCCGACCCCTCGAACTCCGTCCCCAGGGTTTTCTGATACCAATCGTGAACCATGACCGCTCCATCCGGATTGAGCGAGGGGACGAGAAGGAAGACGACATTGTCCAGGATGCGCCCGGTCTCCTCGTCGGTCCGGCTGGCCAGGTCGTAGGCCAGTTCGGGAGCCATCTGGGCCCCGCCGATTTCGGTGGCGTGGAGACTCATCGATTGGCAGATGACCGCTTTCCCAGAAGCCACGAGCGTTTTGATTTCCGCCTCGTCCCGGCCGCGGGGGTCGCTGATCTCGAGGTTGATCCGGCGGAGCTCCTCCAGCCGGCCGAGGTTTTCGGGCGAGGAGATGATGACCAGGAGGAAGGGATTCCCCATGGTCGCCGGCCCGCAATCGACGACCTTGACCTTGCCGCTCTCCCGCTCGAGCAGGCGGTAATAGGCGACGATGTTTTCCCAGGAGGCCATCTTCCGGTCGCTCCCGAGGCGAAAGCCGAAAAACGTTTCCGGCGGAGTGATCTGGGCCCCGGCCCGGACGGCGGCCGGGAGAATGAGCGGGCTGAGGACCATCGCGAAAAGAAGGAGGCCCGGGACGGAGAAACGGACGGGGGATTTCTTCATGGCGAATGAAACTCCTCTACGGACATTCGACGCGGCGATGAAGGCCGCGTTCATCATAACACCGGCCTCCCGGGCGCGTCGAGAGGAGCGCGTTGAACCACGAAAAACGGCGCCCAATCCCCGGAAGGATCAGGGGATGCGCGGCCGGCCGGCTCACTCGCCGATCTGAAGGAGCAGCTGGTTTTCCTTGGACCGGTCCTCGCCCACGGATGTGACATAAATCGCCGGCTGGTCGGCCACCGGGCACTTGTTCTCGCAGATGCCGCAGCCGATGCAGAGCTCCACGTCGATGATCGGGGCTTTTTCCACCGCGATCGTCCCGTCGGGACGGACTGTCTCGACGTCGGTGAACTTGATGGCCTTGGGCGAAACGGGGCAGTGCTCCTCGCAGACGATGCAGGGCCGGCCGAGAAAGTAGGGGATGCAGCGGTTCTTGTCGATCCAGGCCGTCCCGATCTTGACCGTCGTTTTTTCCGGGACGGTCAGCTCCTTGATCGCCCCGGTCGGACAGACCTGGGTGCAGAGCGAGCAGTAGAACTCGCAGTACCCGATCTTGGGAACGAGCACCGGGGTCCACAGTCCTTCCGGCCCGGCCTCGGCCAGGACCGGTTGGAGGCCGTTGGTCGGGCAGGCCTTCATGCACTCGCCGCACTTGACGCAGCGGCTGAGGAACTCCGGCTCGGGGAGCGATCCCGGCGGCCGGATCAGCTTCTCCGAAGCCCGTTTCCGGGCCTTGGAGATCCGGAAGAGGGGCACGCTGAACAGAGCCAGAAGCGACGAGGCCACGACCCGGCGCCGGGTGAAGTCGACGGCCGGGAGCGTTTCCCTCTTGAACCGGAAGGGGAAGGTGATGGCCCCGGTCGGGCAGACGGCCGCGCAGGTTTCGCAGTAGATGCACTCGGAGCTTTGCCACGTGTCGTTGGGAAAGGGCGAGGCCTGGGTCGGACAGTGGATCGAGCAGAGGTTGCACTTGGTGCATTTGTCCTCGTCGATTTTCAGCTTGAAGAGGTTCAGCCGGCCGAAGAGACCCAGCATGGCCCCCAGGGGGCAGAGGTACCGGCACCAGAACCGCTCCCTCCATTTGTTGAGGAGGATGAAGGCGAGGAAGATCAGGCCGATGGCGAATCCCTGGACGAAGACGGCGTTCAGGGTCAGCATTTCGACCGATTGGGCCAGCGTGTCGCCCGGCCCTTCCAACTTGGCCGTGTAGAGAAGGTCGGTGAGACCATGAAGGCCCTGGCTTGCGGCCGGAACGAGGCTGACGGCCGAGACGCGGGTCAGGAAGGAGATGGGGTCGAAGAAACCGGCGACGTTGAGGCTGAAAAGCGCGGCGATGAGGACGAAGACCAGGACGGCGTACTTGACCCAAAGGCCGCCCGAGGCCGGTTTTTTCGGCCGGAGGAACTTCGCTTTCTTGAAAGCCCAGGAAAAAAACTGGTGGATGGTCCCGAGCGGGCAGACCCAGCCGCAGGCGACCCGTCCCAAAAGCAGGGTGACGGCGACGGTGATTGCGGCCAGGCCGAAAAAGACGATGAGCGCGCGCGCGGCCAGCATGGAGGCCGCGGCCAGAAGCGGGCTGAAGTGAAAGAACGATTCGACCGGGCCGATGTAGTCCTCGCCGGTGAAGTGCGTCCCGAACAGGAGATAGAAAAACAGCCCGAGAAAGAAGGCCTGGACGGCGACCCGGAGAAGCTGGAGGAGGCGGTGTTTCCTAGACCGTTCTCTTTTCAATGTTCATCTTCTCCAAGTCGATCCGGCCGAGTTTCCGCTCCAGGGCCAGCTTGAGAAGCGGCAGGTCCGGCGGGTTGATGTCGAAAAGCGTCGCTCCGAAGGCTTCGACCGCGGCCGCGTCCCGGGATGCGGCGACGGTCTTGACGAGCTTGGTGTCGGAGGGGCGGCCGCCCTGGGGGCCGTTCCGGGTCAGGATCCGGTAGGCGTCCAGGACGACCAGCTTGGGCTTGAAGAAGGCGGCCAGGTCGACCGAAGCCTCGTCGATTTTCTGGTGGAGCTGGTTTCGAGGATCGCCGATCGCCCCGAGCCAGTTTTTCATCCCCAGGGTCACCCGGCACAGGCTGTGATGCTTGGCAATGGGGACGTTGATGAGCGTGTCGCACTCGATGAAGTCCTGAATGACGTCCCAGTCCTTGAGCCAGGCGCCGCCGATCGGCATTTTCTTGATCCGGCGGGGATTGACGAAGGGGACGTCGGCCCCGGCCGCCTTGGCCGCGGCCTGGATGCCCGAGCGGACGTAGCAGCGCTGGGCCTGGTTGGTGGTGTTGTCCATCACCGTGACCTTCTTGGCCCCGGCTTCCAGGCTGAGCTCGACCAGGGCTTTGACCACCTCGGGGTTGGTGCAGGCGGCCATCTCGGGGGTCCGGTCCCAGCCGATGTTTGGCTTGATGACCACAACCGAGCCGCGGCCGACGAATTTGCCCATCCCGCCCAGAGCCTCGACCGCCGCCTTGGTGATCGTCGCGGGCGATTCGCCCTGGGCCACGGCCAGGTCCGGCCCGGCGGACTGGCCGGCCGCGGGGAAAGCGCTGAGAAGCCTGGTTCCGGCCCCGAGGGCGACGCCTCCCAGGACCGCATCTTTCAGAAAGGTTCTGCGATTCATGAGTTCATCCTTTTCCGAGGGACTGGATATACGCCTTGACGCCCTCGAAGATGCCCCGGGCGACGCTTCGGCGGAAGGCCTCGGTCCGGAGGCGCTTGGCCTCCTCGGCATTGGTGAGATGCGCGACCTCGACCAGGACGGCCGGCATCTCGCTTCCCAGGAGGGTCCAAAAGGGCCCGCCCTTGGCGCCCAGGTCCTTCACGTTGGAATAATGCCTGGACAGGTATGATACCAGATTCGACTGAATCTTTTGAGCCATCTCCCGCGACTCGATGATCCGGCTGTTCTGGACGATTTTCTTGATGATGGCGTCCATTTCGCCCATGGTCTTGGTGGTGGTCGCGTTTTCCCTGGCCGCCAACTCGTTGACTGCGGGGTCGGGGTTGAAGTTGAGGAAAAACGTCTCGATTCCCTGCCGCGTTTTCAGCCGGAAGGCGTTGACGTGGATGGAAATGAACAGGTCGGCCTTCCGCTGGTTGGCGACGATGGTCCGGTTTTCGAGCGGCACCGCGATATCGGTTTCCCGGGTCAGGACGACGGCCAGGTCCGTTTCCGCCTCCAGGATCTCCTTCAGCTTGAGGGCGATGTCCAGGGTCAGGTCTTTCTCGTAGGGCCCGTCGGCCAGGATGCAGCCGGGGTCGGTTCCGCCGTGGCCGGGGTCGAGGACGACCGTCCGAACCCCCAGGCCGAGCTGCCGGGCGAGACTGTACCCGCCCCGGGCGGGCTGGGCCGGCTTGGGCGCCTTTTCCTTGGGCGGAGGGACGGTCAACGACGGCCCGGGCGGGGCGTCTTTAGGATGGATGTCGATGACGATCCGGAACGGGTCGAAGAGATGAAAGACCTGGTGGCGATCGATCTTGTCCAGGTCGGCCTCGATCGTCAAGCGCACCGTCTTTGGATTTTTTTGGATGATCCGCAGGCCGCGGATGTACCCTCCGCCGGGCGCGGCCGTCTCCGGTACGATCGGGTTCAACCGGGCGTTCTGGACGTCGATCGTGATTTCCGCGGGCGAGCGGGTTTCATCCGTAACGTATTCCCGAAGCACGCCGATATCCAGGACGATCCGGGTGTAATTGGGGTGGGCGTAATACCGAAGGTTGTGGATTTCGGCCAGGACGGGAATTTCCTGCTTGACGAGCTGGGCCGGCCGGGCCGAAAACACCGGGACGAGGGAGAGAAGTCCGGAAAGGATTGCGGCCTTGAGGATGCAGGTTCGTCCGGTCATTCCTGTTCCGTCCCGTCAATATTATAGCACGGGGGGAGTATCAATCCGGTCAGGCCTCCTCGACGACCGTCCAGGCCATGGCTTCGGCCAGGTCGTAAACGGGCTTTTTCAAGTCGCCGTAGAAGGTCACCCGGTGCCAGCCCCACCTGTCCCACATCGTGAACAATTTCTCGATGTCGCCGAGGGGTTCGGCCTCGAGCTTGGTCCGGCAGGCCCGGTCGTCGGGATCGTTGCCCATGGCCCGGGCCTGGTGGAGGAGGATTTCCTTGCGGGCGTCGGAGATTTCAAGCGAGGTCGTCAAGTAGCCGGCCGGGAGAAGAGAGCGGACCGAGGCGCCCTGCCTGTCTTCCGAGTGGGTCAGGATCTGGAAGGGATTTGCCGGACCGGCCGGGCCGAAGGGCCGGTTACCGGCGACGCAGTGGGCGTAGATGATCCGCCTTTTGGCCGTATCGATGACCGGGTCGGAAATATAGCCGGGGCGCCCCTGGGTCATCAAAGAACCGGCGACCATCGTCGCCGTCGAGGGAACGTCGCATTCGCAGGCGCCGACCAGGCCCTCATTGACCAGCTCATGGAAGCCGAGGCAGGGATAAGCATGGATATGGCCGCCGTAAAACCCCCCGAGGCAGTTGATCGTAACGGCCGTGGCCCCGTGCTTTTTCAGGATGGCCTTCTGGCCCAGGTACATCGCGGCCGAATTGATGATTTCGCTCCGCGAGACGCCGTCGACCAGGGCGGCCGTCTTGATCCAGCGTTCGGCCACGGCCTCGGCTTCGGACTTGTCGGCCGCGGCCCAGGCCTCGTTGAGCTCCGAGAAAGGAAGAAAGACGACCGGGATGCCCATGGCGGTCGTCGCAGGCGCAGCTTCCGCTCCGCGGAAAGCGAGGATTTTGGCGGCTTTCATCCGCCGGATGGTTTCCCCGGCCGGAAGAAAAGAGACGGGATCCGGGGCCAGGGCAAGTCCGGCCGGCTTGGGAGTGGAGGCGATGCGGGCTGAGGCCACGGCGGCGGCGAAGTCGAACGAGGGGCCGGCGTTCTTGGCCGCGGCGAAGCATCTCACCGCTTCGACCAGGTCCCGCATCCGCGACGAGGCGACAAA
>JAFGEN010000370.1 GCA_016931595.1 Candidatus Aminicenantota bacterium
GCCCCGGCGATCAGAGCGTCTCTTAAAAATTCGCGGCGGCTCGGCATTGCATCTCCTCTCCCGTTCGGCCACCTTCCGTTTTTTCGTTTTTATGACGTCGGGAAGCGTGATTTCTTCCCTCGCCCTCGATTCCCGCCCATCATATCATATATGAGCTTGTATCAGTTCTTGGGGATAAGCCCCCCGTTTTCCCGGGTTCGCCGTTCCCATCCGCAGCCTCCGGCCGGGAAGATCCATTCTCCAGCCTTCTCCGGGAAAGAGGAGAGATTAAAAATATTCGTTTGTCCCTGTCCAGCCAGGGTAAGATTTTTAAATGGCAAGACATATCGGCCTTCGGTAAGATTTTAGACGGCGCGATTCGCGTTCTTGTCTTCAGCCCTCGCCGGATGATAAATTGGTGGGGTCCGCGCCGCGGGGTTCTGCTTTTCGTATCGCGCGGAGAGGAGGAGCCATGAGAAGGAGACGGCCGGAATTCAAGAGCCGCGGGGTCGTTGCCGCGGCGGCGCTTTTTTTCGCTTCCCTCGTCTTTTGGGCCGGTCCCGTTCGGGCCGGGCAAACCCAGCCTCCGCTGCCCGGGGAAAAACTGGACGGTCCGCGCGAAGGGACGTATCTTTACCGGTTCATGATGCTCCAAGCCGGTCCGGGACGGCTGGCGGACCTGATCGAACTTTTTCGAAACCGGGCTCCGGTCATCGTCGCCGGAGGGGACGAAAAGCCCTATATCGTGCGGCATTCGCAGGGGGATCATTGGGACATTCTGGTGATCCAACCTTATGGGAGCATGTCGGATTATTACAGCCGGGAACGAATCGCCAAGCGGGACGCCGCGGCGGCCGCCGCCGGCCTCCCTTCCGATGAATTCGCCCGCCTCCTGAAAGAGATGCTGCTGTGGCACGAGGACCTTTATGTTCTGGGCCCGCCGGTCGGGGTGTTCCGGGAGTTCGTTAAGGAAGCCGGCCTGGCCCACTTCGAGATGATCCGGTCGCTTCCCGGAAAATTCGATGCGTTGGTGGAAGAGCGGAGGATGGAAAACGCCTTCAACCGCGAGCGCGGGCGCGGACAAACCCTGATTTTCACCCGTGACCAGGGGGCCGATTGGGATGTCGTCACCCTGGGCGTCTACCGGAACTGGAGGCAGTACGCCGAATCGGAGCTGATTTCCCGCGAGGTGTCCGAGGCGGCGGCCCGCAAGGCCGGGTTTGCCGATGCCGGGAGCGTCGGAAATTACATGCGGACGCTCATGTCGACCCACCGGGACACGCTCGGGCCCCCGGTGATCCTGGCGGATCGATAAGCGGCCGGCAGATTTTGAGGCATGAAGCCGAAATACCGCCGGATGCTCCGGGGGATGAAGATCAGGGAGGAGGCGGCGTCCTATCCCGCCGGGGCTTCCGAAACGCCTTGGTCCCTCTACATCCTGCGGTGCGGCGACGGGTCGCTTTACACCGGCGTGACGACCGATATCGAGCGGCGACTGAAGATGCACCGGGAAGGCAAAGCCTCCCGTTACACCCGAACCCATCTCCCCGTCGAGCTGGTCTACCGGGAAGAGTGCGGCAGCCGCTCCGCGGCCCTGGCCCGCGAATGCGCGGTCAAGTCGCTGTCCCGGGAAGGCAAGGAACGATTGATCCTCGGCGGACGGGAACCGCAACCCGCGAAGAGAAAACCGGAACGGACCTATTCCAAGGAAAGTGAGCGGTGATGGATGACGTTAAACAGGATCCTTCACTGAGCCGTCTTCGGCTTCCTCGAATCGGCCGGGAATGGAGGCCGGAGCGGCGTCGGCGCCGGGAACCGGTTTCCTCTCCAGGCAATCCCTGGGGCAGGCCTGGACGCATTCCAGACAGGAAAAACAGAGCCCGGGATCAACGACAGGATCCGATCGGCCCGGAACGATGCGGACGGCCCCGGCCGGACAGGCTTTTGCGCATTTTCCGCAGCCGCTGCAGCGGTGGTCGGCTCCCATTCGGACAAAACCAAGGGAATTGAGGATTCCGGCGGCGGCCCCGAATGGACAGATATAGCGGCAATAAGGCCTATAGATGAAGATCGAGGCCAGAAGGACGAGGCCGAGAAAGATAAGAATCGGCGTCGGGCCGGCCAAATTGAACAGAACCTTGAAGGGGTCTATTTTGTTGAAGATCTTCTCGCCCTTGAGAACGGGATAGGCCAGGATCAGGACCAGAAGGGGATAACGGAGCAGACGGAGATTCCTGTCCAACCGCTCGGGAAGACGCAGGCCGCGGGATCGGCGAAAAAGGAATTCCTGGATGCCTCCCTTGTGGCAGACCCAGCCGCAGTAGATGTTTCCGAAGAGCAGGATGACCGCAAACAGGACCCCGATTTCCAGAACATAAATTCCGGCTTTAGCCAGCGTCGAATTTCCGGCGGCCAGGGCGATGTTCTGCATGGATCCGTTCGGGCAAAGGCAGCTTCCCTCGTAGAATCCGAGATATCCAACGGATATGAGCAGGATCGGGAAGCGAAGCCAGGCCAGACGGAATCGAACGGCAAGAACGGAAGCGGCCAGTAACCCGAAGAGGACGATCAGCTTGGCCGGAAGCGGGCCGAGTTCCTGGCCGAAGACGGCGATGAAAACGGTTCCCGCGCTCAAGGCGAGGACCAGGATCGAGGCGGCCCTGCGGAGGTTCATTTGGAGCCGATGACGAGGATGCCTTCCGATAGGCCTTTTTTATCGCATTCGCGGGTCACCCGGACCTCCCCGCGGCCCGTTCCGGCCTTGATTTCGAGATCAAGGCGGAAAAGACCCGATTTGATTTCCGTCCACGATCCCCGTCCGACGATTTCGACGTTTTTGGTCTCGATCCGGGTGTCTTCGATCGGGATGTCGCAGCGGCGATGCTCGAATTTCACGAACAAGGCCACGGCGGCGGTCTGTCCGGCGGCCAGGGCGGGCTTGTTCGGTTCGAAATGGATTTCACAAGCGTCCAGCGGACCGGCTCCGGCCAGGAAGGCGGCGGCGGTTAGGATGAGAAAAACTGTTTTTTTCATGATGTCCTCTCATTAAAAAGTCATGCGGGCTTCCATCTTGAATTGGTTGACAGGCCCGGACAGAGTCCGGGCGGCGGAGTAGACGATGTCCAAGCGCAGCAGGTCGGATTTGAAGGGTTTGAGCCCCACCCCCAAATCGATTTCCTGGGTGGTCGGGGCTTCGAAACCGTACCCGCTGTTGCCGAAATATCCCGCTCGAAGCGTCAGGATTTTAAAAAATTCGGGGGTGAAGATCATTTCGGCCCCCAGGCTGAGGCCCTGGCGGACGGAATAATGCATTCGCTCGGCCAGGGTCATGGTCCCGAATGTCGGGAGAAAATAGGTTTGCTCTCCGCCGCTTCCATAAAGAGCATGGAGCTTGACCTGAACCGTTCCCACTCCCGAAAACCGCCAGGATCGGAGGCTCTGGAGATGGCCGCCGAAGGCGGTGTCTTCCGAAGCGGCAAACCGCTGGATGGCGGCCTCGGCGAACAGCCGGAAACCGAGGGGCAACCGGACCTGGCCGAAGAGGGACACGATATCCGCGTCATAAACGCTCTCGGCCGAGAAAATTCTTTCATAAAGGATTCCCAGCCGGAAGCCTTCTCCCAGGCGGCGGGATACGGCGGCGAAGGCGAGGTTGAAGTCGCCGTACGACGCTCCGCAGGTCCCCTTCCAGCAGGATTTGTATTCGAAGAAAAATCCTTTCTGGCAGGTTCCCGTTTCCCGGGCCGCCCCCAGGGCGAGGGTTCCCGCTCCTCCGGTCAGGTCGAATCCGCCGACCGAAAGATCGATGACGACGGCGTCGAAAAAATCGTCGAGCACAAGCCCGTTTCCGACCCGAATTTCCTGCCGTCCAAGGCGAAACCCGAGGGCTTTGCCCGGATTGAAAACCAAGGTCAGGGTTTTCAACTGAAAGGCGGAGACGTCGCCGGCCTTGTCGCAATCGACGTACGTCTTATCGCGGTAAAGCCCTTCGATTTCCACCGAGAACGCATCGGAAGGTTCGAAGCGGAGCATGGCCGCGCTTCCGGGAAACAGATAATTTTCCGAATCGACGCTGTAGGAAAAGCCTCGGAGTTCGAGTCCCCAAGAAAATGGGGAACTCCCGATCGGGTGAAGATTGGAGGAGATCCGCGAGGGGCAATCCTTCGCTTCGACAACCGAAACGGAGGACAGCCCGGCCAGGGCGGCCAGAACGGCGAGGGCGGCAACGCGTTTCATCTGTTTAATCCGACCCGAGACGGATCGCTCCATACTCGCAAACCGAAAGGCAGGCCGTGCAAAGCCGGCACCGGCTTTCCTCGAGAACCGGTTTGGCCAGGGTTCCCCGGACGGCTCCGTAGGAACACGCCGCCAGGCATTTGCCGCAGCTCGTGCAGAGCGCGGCGATGATCTCCGCCGGTCCGCCCTTCAAGATGGCCGAAGCCGGGCAGGCGGCGAGGCATTGACCGCAGGATGTGCATTTGGAGGAGTTTAGAACGGCCAGGGCTTTTTCGATGGCTCCGGTCCCGCAGATTCCGAGGCACGCTCCGCAGCGGTCGCATTTCGCCGTATCGATGACGGCATCTCCGCCGGATAGGGATATGGCCCCCCGGGGGCAGACCGGAAGACAATCCCCGCAGCCGGTACACTTGCCTTTTCGGATCCTGTAATGATCGGGATCGAGGCCCAGGGCTCCCTGAGGGCAGGCCGGGAGGCAGTCGCCGCAGCCGGTGCAGCGGGCGGCGTCGATGCCGTATCCCTTTTGTTCCAGGATGACGGCGTTCGATTCGCAGGCTTCGGCGCAATCGCCGCAGCCGACGCAAGCGGCGGCGTCCACCCAAAGAGAGCTTTTTTCGGTTTGGACGATGGCTCCGAAACCGCAAGCCGCGGCGCATTTCCCGCAACCGACACAGCGGTCGTAATCGAAGACGATTTTCGGTTCGGGGCCGAGCTTGCTGACGCAGGCTTCCAGGGCGAGCAGGAGGGCGGGGAAGGACAGGAGAAAAGTCCGACGGGGCAATTTTTCTTTTTCATCCTGGCGGCTCTTGTTTTCAATCATCGGCATCGCTCCGGTTTGGGAGGCGATTCCTTTTGCAAGCCGTGTGCCAGAAATCGATTGACTTTTATCTAAAACTATTTAAATGAGATAGAGCGAATTTCTTGATGGTTAAGGCGTGATCACGCGGAAAAGCACAACAAAATTGTCCGAGGGCCGACTATTTTGTCGGGATCTTGTGATTGTCAGCCGACGATGTCGTGTCGAAAGCCGGGAAGCGGCGTTCAGCGCAGCTCTTCGGGCAGAGGCCTTCCCGGAGCCGGGATCTCGTTGGCGCAGGAGACGATCCACCACCGGCCGTCTTTTTTCATCACTGTCCAGCTGTCCAGACCGATCTGGCCGGGTGCGTCAGCCGGCGTTTTAAACCGGGCCTTGTAAACGACATAAGCCTGGGCGATGTCGCCCATCGCTGTGAGCTTCAATTTTTCGACGTTTTCCTCGAATCCCCGCTCCTTCATCTTGTGCCGCTCGACGTCGTCGATGAACCACTGGACGAATTCCGTGACGTTCATCACGGCCATGGAGTCGCGGGTTTTGCGGACGGCGATGACGGCCTGGGGGAGGAAAAACGATTTGACGTACTCCCAGTCGGGCCCCGGCCCGGGGTTGAATGTGACCGCGGCGTACAGCCCGCGCACGAGGCTCTCGGGGTTGGAAAAAACGGCCTGCGGATCGGGCGTCGTTTGCGGCCCGGCGGGGAGGAAGGCCGGAAGAATGAGGCAGATCGCCGATATCAGGGCGACGGAATGTTTTTTCAAGGGATTTCTCCTTTTCTCGATAATTCCCAGGCGGATTTTACCCGATCAGACCGGGAAAAGAAACCAGGCAACGAATTGACTTGGGTCAAGGGGAAACGTATCATCACCGGGATCGAGCGTGGGCTGCTCCAGGGGGGCTTGGCTTGCGCAATCCAAGCAGGAAGGAATCCGGAACCATGGCCGAAAGCCACAAACGGAGCATCGCGAAAGCCGTTTCCTACCGATTTATGGCGACGCTGACAACGGCGACCGTCGTGTTCATCCTCACCCGAAAACTGAGCCTGGCAGTCGGCGTCGGGATCCTCGATATGTTCGCCAAGATGGGATTTTTTTATCTCCACGAACGATTCTGGGCGAAGGTCAAGTGGGGCCGGACCCGGCATCCGCTTGAATCCTTGCAAGTCACCAAGGATCTCTCTCCGGAGGATCTGGAGAAGGTCAAGACACAGCTCAAGAGCATGGGGTATATCGAATAGGCGAAGACTGGAAACTTGTTGAAGAGAGAAATTTCTTTCTCGCGGCCGGACGGGCCGGCTTCGGAAGGGAGACCCGAATGAGGACCTTTGGCCATCCGATGTCCTTGGGGTTCGTCTTTGCGGCGGCCCTGCTTCTCTTCGGAATGTCGGCCGCGCCCGGTCGGTGCGCCGAGAGTGCTTCGGTCGATTCCTCGACGATCCTCTGGTCGGCCTACCCGGCCGATAAATGGGAAAACGCTTTTCCCGTCGGCAACGGCCGGCTCGGGGCCATGGTGTTCGGCAAGACCGACGAGGAGGAGATCCAGCTCAACGAGGAGACCTACTGGTCCGGCGGGCCGTATTCCACGGTCGTCAAGGGCGGCTTTGAAACCCTGCCCGAGATCCGGAAGCTCATCTTCGACGGCAATTATAAACTGGCCCACATCCTCTTCGGCCGGAGCCTGATGGGCTATCCGGTCGAGCAGATGAAATACCAGCCCCTCGGCCGGCTGGTCCTGCGGTTCCCGTCGAAGGAGGCCGTCACGAATTACCGGCACGAGCTCGACTTGGACTCGGCCGTCGTCCGGACAGAGTACGTTCAGGGGGGCGTCCGCTTCACGCGGGAGGTCTTTTCGAGCCCCGTGGACCAGGTCATCATGATCCGAATTGAGGCCGACCGGCCCGGACAGGTCTCCTTCAGGGCCCAACTCCGCGGGGAGCGCAACCAAGCTCATTCCAACTATGCGACCGACTATTTCCGGATGGACGGCCTCCCTCCCGACGGGCTCGTCGTCCGCGGGAAATCGGCGGACTACATGGGTGTGACCGGCGCGCTCCGTTACGAAAGCCGGCTCAAGGCCCTTCCCGAGGGAGGGGCGCTGAGCCTGGACTGGGACGAGCTCATCGTGACCGGCGCCGACGCCGTGACGCTGCTCATCGCCGCGGCCACGAATTTCGTCAACTATCAAGATGTCAACGGCGACCCCC